>JAZRWT010000050.1:0-2122 GCA_045599845.1 Candidatus Egerieisoma sp.
TTGTAGAGAATGCCGATGTCCTTCTTTTCTGTACTCCTTCAGCATATTTTCTTGACATAGCAGGAAAAATAAACGTTCCTCTGGAAAACAAGTTCATAATTTCCGCCATCAAAGGTTTTGTGGGCTCAAAGAATCAGACCATTGCCGAATATTTCCGTTATGAGAGGAACATACCTTTTGACAATATTGCCATAATAAGCGGCCCTTCACATGCTGAGGAGGTTGCCATGCACAAACTCTCATACCTTACTATATCGAGCAAGTTCATTGAAAGTGCCAGGGCACTATGCGATGTTTTCGGTTGCAAGTACATAAAAACAATGCCCGGTACAGACATTTATGGAGTGGAATATACAGCCGCCTTGAAGAATATCTATGCTATCGCCAGTGGAATATGCCATTCCTTGGGATACGGAGACAATTTCATGGCCGTGCTTATGACAAATGCCTACCATGAAATTGCAGAGTTCCTCAATGCCACCCATCCAGATGAATGCAGAGTCCTCACTACATCGGCTTATCTTGGAGATCTGCTGGTTACAGGTTATTCTCAATTCAGCAGGAACAGGACTTTCGGAAGCATGATTGGTAAAGGATATTCTGTGAAAAGCATACAGATGGAAATGAATATGGTTGCCGAAGGCTATTACGCGAGCCGTTGCATAAATGAAATAAACAAGGAATTCAGGGTTGACATGCCTATAGCCGAAGCCGTTTACCAGATTCTTTATGAAGAGCGTTACGCTCCTTACATCATAAAGCAGCTTACAGACAAGCTTTGTTGACAAGACTCAATTCACTTCATCAACTTCCGCTCCTGCGTACCAGATGTATCCTTTCACGCTGGAGCAGCCCATTTGAGTGAGCAAATCCATGTAAGTCCTTACCTGCTGGCGGTATTTGTATATGGAATTTCCTGCTTTGCCGAACTTGTAGTCAATAACCGTGGCTTCTGTATTTCCATTATCAAGTTTCTTCAAAATGATTCTGTCCGGGCGGAATATTTCCCCATTGGCACTGGTGATTGGGCATTCGTTGAGCACCTTCAGATTTGTTCCGTTTTCTTTCCTTTTCCAGAACCAGCCGTATGACTTCACTTGATTCATGTACTCATTTATCAATTGTTGAAGCTCGGGATTATCAATGTTTTCTATGTCATTAATGTACAGTATTCCGGCAAAAGCATTGTGCAGCAGGATTCCTTTGTCTTTGATTGAAAGCTCTTCACGGTTGAGGGAAGTGTCCGTGAGAGCCGTAATGGTTCTTGAAGGCTCAATGGCTGACGAGAAGGCATCCTTTACTTTCAAACTTTTGCATTGGTTTTCGCTCTTGCTTTCCATAGGACTGCAAAGCTCTCCGTACGAATATGATTCAGTTTGTGTTTCATGGCTTTCATAATGCTTGAAACCGCTGTCCGTTCCGCAATCATCAGAAATGCTTTGTGTGTTCTGCACGAAGGAATGCAGCATGTCGTCCGTGCCTTCCTCTGACAGGATGAACAAGGCGCTTTTTGCCCTGGTGGTGGCTACGTACGCTATGTTTATATTGTCTATGACAGATTCGGCGCATTCGCTTTCATAATCATTTCTGAAAAGAGAGTCTTCAAGAGCCTTGCTTGTGTTTACGTTCATTGGCAAGTCATAATCAAAGGCAGCATTTGCACTTGTGCTCCATAATTCCTTGTTTGAAACTTTTGTTTCCATTTTGAAATATGGAATTATTACAGCTTGAAATTCAAGTCCCTTTGATTTATGAATCGTAAGTATGTTAATGGCATTTCTGTCCGGAGCCGAGGAAATCCTTACATTTGTTCCTGATTTATCCCACCATTTGAGAAATGCCGGAAGTGATGCTCCGTATTCATTGCTGTATTCCAGTATGCTGTCAAGAAGGGAGCAGAGGAATTGGGAATTTTCTTTGGCCTGGTCCGACATTTTTTCCCTTATTATAGTTTCGGCCATCTGGTAAAGGGAGAGTGCGGAGTACCTCTTTATTTCCTCTTCGCTCATAAGATCGTTCCCTTCTATACCGGAAAGGATCTTATGGGCACGGCGGCAAATGTCATTCGACTGGTCAATTTCCTTGATGTAGTCAATTACGGTACATACGCTTCCGTTGCTTC
>JAZRWT010000051.1:0-11130 GCA_045599845.1 Candidatus Egerieisoma sp.
GAATTTCTTCTGGAGCAAGAGTACATCAGTTGCAATCACGCACCCTTTCAATGAATCCGAATCAGACATGGACGATAAGATATTTGCTGCTAATGGAGGAGTTATGAACGGATACAGCGTCCTCTCGGCAGATGAATACAGATATCTCATTGAACATGCTCAGGCATCTCATCCAATAGTGGACCCCAACAACATACCGTACAATTTTGAATACATTTTTGAAATAAACGGAACCAGATGCGCAATCTTCGTTCCTGATGGTTTCTCAGGAACACTGAAGGATAGATACACTGTTAATGAATGGAAGCACATGGAGGAGGAATATGGTCTGTTAGCCCTTCCTGCCATGACAAACTATTCCATGCCAACAGGCTCTTCAAACGTAACCTATAATGGTTATTATTGGGCCGTTGATAGAAAATCAAACCATTCGGAATATTCAGATGGCAACGCATACTTGTTGGTAACAGGTACCAACAAGCAATGCAGCACGTACACACAGACCTGCAGTTTCCCTGCAGCCATACGTTTAGTCCTGTATGAAAATCACTGAGAATTCTGTTTCCTATCTGCTCAAACCGCGGTTTTCAAGCAGACCGTCAACTTTCGGCTGGCGGCCACGGAAATTCTGATACATCTCAGACCCTTTGCTTATTCCGCCAGGGGTAAGGATATATTTGCGGAATCTCTTTGCAACATCATGATTGAAAATGTCACCTGTTTCCTTGAATGCCTGGAAAGCATCGCAGTCAAGAACTTCCGCCCAGATGTAGCTGTAATAGCCTGCACTGTATCCTCCGCCAATCGAGTGGCTGAAGTTGGTCACACTGTAGCGTGGGAGTATCTGTTTTGGAATACCGCGCTCCTCCAGTTTCTTTGTCTGGAATGCCATTACATCAAGATTGGCTGGAACTTCCGTTAAAACGTGAAGATCCATGTCAACATATGAAGCGGCAAGGTATTCAACAGTAGCGAATCCCTGTCCATACTTATTGCTGGCAACTATCTTGTCAACAAGTTCCTGTGGAATGATTTCTCCTGTCTTGTAATGTTTTGCGTAAACTTTGAGAACTTCAGGCTCGAATGCCCAATGCTCGTTTATCTGTGAAGGAAGCTCTACGAAATCGCGCTCTGTTCCTACAACTCCGCTGTAATGCACGTTACGCAGGAAAGAATGAAGAGCGTGACCGAACTCATGGAACATAGTTTCAACGTTGTCAATAGTTTGAAGAGCAGGCTTGTCAGCCGATGGAAGTGTCATATTGCAAACATTGGCAACAATAGGCTGGATTCTCTGCGCACCATCATATTTCTGTCCGCGGAAACTTGTGCACCAAGCGCCTGCTCCCTTGCCGTCACGAGGGAAATAATCACTGTAGAAAATAGCAATAAGATTACCCTTGCTGTCTATTACGTCCCATGACTTTGCTGTTTTTTCGTAAACAGGATATTCATCTGTCCTTTCCCTGAAGGAAAGCCCGTAAAGTTTGCCCGCAACATAGAATATGCCTTTCTGAACATTGTTGATTTCAAGGTACTCTGAAACGAGAGACTCGTCAATGTTGTACTTGGCCATCTTTGCCTTGTCCTGATAGTACATATAGTCCCATCGCTGTGGCTCACCCTTTACCTTGTCCGCTTTCATCATGGCCTTGATGTCTGCAAGTTCCTCCTTGGCCTTCTCTACTGCAGGAGCCCAGATCTGGTCAAGCAGCGCATAAACGTTCTCCTTGTTCTCTGCCATACGGTCCTTCAGCTGCATTGCTGCAAAATCTGTATAGCCCATTATCCTTGCCTTTTCAAGACGAAGTGCGATTATCTTTGCCGCTATTTCCTTGTTATCCCATTCATCGTTGTGGTTGCAACGGTTGTTGTACATATCATAAACCTTCTTGCGCAATTCCCTGTTCTTGCAGTATTGGAGAACAGGATTGCAGCTAGGGCGCTGCATGTTGAAACTGTACTTGCCTTCCTTACCAATGCTCTTTGCAAGGGCAGCTGCACGGTCTATGTTAGCCTGTGGAAGGCCTTCCAGTTCCTTTACATTGTCAACTGTTACGTATGTGTTATTGGTATCATGAAGGAGATTCTGACTGAATTTCAACTGAAGTTTGGAAAGTTCCAGATTCAGCTCTGAAATCTTCTTCTGGTCCTGCTCGTTGAGCAATGCGCCACCATTCACAAAAGAATTGTATGTCTTCTCAAGAAGGCGTTTCTGCTCCTTGTTCAAGTTATACTTGGACTGGTTGTCAAACACATATTTCACCTTGGCAAACAATGCTTTGTTCATTCTCATTGCATTGCTGTGGGCCGTGGTGAGAGGTGACATTTCACTTGCAAGGGATTGAAGCTCCGGTGTTGAACTTGCACCTTTGAGAACGCTCCAGACTTCCGCTTTGTCAAGAAGTTCTCCGCTCTGGTCAAGGGCAACTATCACATTTTCAAAAGAAGGTTCTTCCTTGCAATCAACAATGGCCTGAATTTCTTTTGTATGCTCTTCCATTCCCTTGAGCATTGCCTCACGATAATTATCTATTGTGAGTTTCTCGAATGGAGGAATTTCGTACGGAGTACCGTATTTCTTGTCAAGAATAGGATTCTGGGCGAATGCCATGCCGGTCATGGCCAATAAAGCAATTGATAAAATAAAACGTTTCATAATATTAGAACATGCGTACATCAATAGAGGTAACTTCTTCAAGAGTGTTGAGCGTAACAATTGTGCCTCCTGTAACCACTGCTCTCACTTCATGCTCCTTGCCCTGTTCCTTCCTTGGATAAGAATATGTTGCGCTTGCTGAATAATCTACCGGTGTGCTGTCGTCCCCCCACATGATATAACCGCTCACATCTGTACCTTCAATAACAGGAGCAACCACATTTATAGCTGATGTTGTGAAACCGAAACTGTTTCCAACACCTCCCTGGGTAATGGACATTGATTTTGTAATGCCGCTACGTGATATTGATTCAAATTTCAAATCAGCACTGCGTTCTTCGTGAGAGGTACTGCTTTCCACAACAATGAAGCCTTCAAGCTCGATTACATCGCCAAGAGTCTCACCTTCTTCAAAGAGCTTGTCTGGATCGACTCCTTCACCCAAATCAAGGGTAATCCACTCAGGAGCCACAAGTTTGAAGTTCATGTTGGTAACAACTTTGACTGCTATCTTTTCTCCGTATGGGGCAGCCTCTGTTTTCTCAACATCAATGTTCATTGCCGGACAAGCCGATTGCTTCACGGTTACCGTATCCATGAAATCGCCATGGAAGAAGAGGACTTCTGCATTGCGCGCCGTAGTCCCTGCGTTCTCGTTGGCCTTGAACTTATATACACGTTCTGTGACCGGTGCCTTTGTGTTGGCCGGAATCAGCCAGTCCGAACCTGAAAGCATCCTGTATTCACAATCAATATTGGCTTTAATCCTGACATCAACATTCCCGCCTTTTTCCGATACATACACGTATGCTTCATCAACTATGACAGTAGCCTTTTCAGTCTGCTCGAAAATAATGCTCTTTGTAGCATTGCCTGAACTTACTGTTATTATGCCGGTTCGTGCCGATGACTCAGTATTCCTTGCAGCATATACCTGTATGCTGGTTCTTGACCCTTTTGCTGTTACGGTCCAACTGCCCATGCTGGTTGTGAGCCAGGCGGCCGAACTTGTGATAACACAATTCTTGTCTGCTTGAATTGTGATTGAAAGCGAACCTCCGAAATCTTCAAAAACAGTTTTGTCCGCTGTTACCTCCAATGAGGTGGTTTCCTCCTTTCCATCATCATTCTTGGCGCATGATACGGAAAGCATCATGCCAACAATAAGAACAACCCAAACCAAACGGCTGCCCATTGTCCTTATTCTTTCTATATTTCTCATAGCAATCTGATTTTCTTATTTGATTTTACATATTAAAAAACAAGTGCTGTTCTTTCTGAATCATAGCACACACCTATGACCATTATTCCAAGGAATTGTCAATAGGAAGTGTGATGGATTTGCATACATCCCAATAACTGAGTTCAAAAGTGTACCTGCCTGCTGGAAGGGAGCCGGACGCAATGGATATCACAAGATTATCGTATGAAACTGCAGATGTTACAACCTTGCCGTTCTTGTCCTTCAATTTCCAACTGAATTCGGTAGCGCCTGTTGCCTGGTCAACAACATCGTTGTAAGGGAGTATGAATGACATGGTTTTTGTGCTCTTGTCGTATGAGAATTTAACGTATTGCATGAAGTCCTCCTTCTGCCCTGCGGGATACACTATGCCTTTCACGTCATCCTCATAATAATTCATTTTCTTCCAACCACTTTGGCCTTGAGATTGATAATACAGCTGCACCTGTTCTCCGGCCTTGACTATTCTGTCTGTAAAAGTATATGTACTAGTGTAGCCATAATTTGGTTCAAGATTGGTATGTGACTTTGAAACTATATATTTCAATTTATCATCCACGCCTCTGATTCCAGCTCCAGTTTTTCCGGTAAATGAAGCATTGCCATAATTGAACCAAGTTCCCCTGACTGATAAATCATGTCCCAATACGTATGGAGCTGATAACGTAAGGTCAGATTTCAGTCCCAGACGAGGCTCAAGTTCCTGAATGCCGCCTTCGTCCGGTTTGACATTGAATACGGCATCAACAGAGGCTCCCCACTCATCCATGGAAGTTACATGATAAAAACCATTGTCCGAGCCGCCCCATCCAAAGTTGATATGCACATAATCATTTCCACGGTAACCATCACCTACAAATTCGTGACCGCCGTTGCCCTGTGTGCTCTGGGCTCCGAATATCAGAGGTCTGTTGTTGTCAATATCGTTGTGAATGTATTCCACCCACTGCGCTTTTGTACAAGCAACTCTCCTCACATAACGTGCGCTCTTATCATATTTGAAATATGTTGAGAGAGCAGGAACTATATAATCAGAATATGCACCTGAACTGCTTGCGGAATATTGCATTTCAACTGACGCTCCACAATCGGCCATAAGCCTTGCAACCGCATTTCCCTGGACCTCTGTATATTTGTTTGATTTGTATTCCATGAGCATATTGCTCCAATCGTATGCGTATCCAAGCTCTATGGCTGGAACATTGATACCGTTTGGAGTGATGTATGCCGGTATTGTTCCAACTCCACAGTCAGGCCAGTTATGATACCTCATGACTATTGCCATTGCTGTTGCCACGCAACCTGTTACAGAATGTTTGCCGCCATCCATAGGAGTCATATTGTTATAAGGCGCACCCTGGTTCCACAGGGCTGTTTCAAGTACCTTTTCGGTATCGTCGGCTGTGTTTGGAGTATCATCTGCAGCATTCGGATGTGTCCTGTAATACTTGACCGCATTCTCAAGCATACCAAGAAAGAACTTCACATTCTCAGGCATGTTCTCGGTAACGAACGCTCCTTCGGTTGAAAATCCAAGTACAGGACCTACTGCATCGTCTCCTGAAACTATGACAAAGGAATGGTTCATTTCATCTGAACAGATGAAATACTCCTCGCCTGCTGTCTTCTTCACCATCTTCAGATTCCTTGATGACGCAGGAGTCTTGGAGGCCATTCTCATCTTGCCTGAGTTAAGGAACTCGCCTGCAATGCGCATAGCCTGCTGCTCTGTGATTCTATTGCCGGCAAATACCATGAACGGTATTACCAAAGCAAAGAATGATAACAATAGTTTTCTCATATTATTACTATTAAATTTAAATTATCTTGTAATCAGTAAGTGTGTAAAGCACGAATTTAAAATTCAGGAGTGAATTCCTTGAGGAAGCGCAAATCGTTCTCAAAATACAGGCGCAGGTCCTTCACCTGCCACTTGAGCATTGCTATCCTCTCAACTCCCATTCCGAATGCAAAGCCTGTGTATTGTTTTGAATCAATTCCGTTGGCCTCCAGAACATTGGGATCAACCATCCCGCAGCCGAGAATTTCAAGCCAGCCCGTTCCCTTGCAAATGTTGCAGCCCTTTCCATGGCAGATGTTGCAGCTTACATCAACCTCTGCGCTTGGTTCTGTGAACGGAAAATATGAAGGACGCATCCTGATTTTTGTTTCCTCGCCGAACATTTCCTTGGCAAAGAGCAGTATGGCCTGCTTCAGGTCCGCAAAACTTACGTTCCTGTCAATGTACAAGCCTTCTATCTGATGGAAAATGCAATGTGCCCGCGCAGAAATGGCCTCGTTTCTGAAAACCCTTCCCGGACAGATGATTCTTATTGGCAGAGGCATCTTCTCCATGGCCCTGGCCTGAACGGATGATGTATGAGTTCTGAGCAATACCGGATTATTGCCGTTTGATATGAAGAAAGTGTCCTGCATATCCCTGGCCGGATGTTCAGGAGGAAAGTTCAAAGCTCCGAAAACATGCCAGTCGTCCTCTATTTCAGGCCCCTGGGCAACTGCATATCCGAATTTCGTGAAAATATCTATTATTTCCTCCCTGGTTATGGAAATGGGATGCCTGCTTCCAAGATCCAGAGTATCGCCCGGCATTGTATAATCAAAATCTTCACTGGCCTTCTGTGAAATTTCGGATGCGCCCGCTCTCAGTTCCTCAATCTTCACCTGCGCCGCATTCTTGAGTGCGTTCAGCTGTTGGCCGAATTCCCTTTTCAGTTCAGGGGCCACTGTCCTGAATTCATCGAACAATGCGGTAATGCTCCCTTTTTTCCCAAGAAACCTTACCCTGATATCCTCAACTTCCTGTGCACTGCCGGCCTTCAGTCCTGAAATTTCCCTCAACAACTGTTCAATTTTCTCTTTCATATTTTCTCTTTTATAGTTGATAGAAGATACTCGCTAAAAAACATACAACTTGCAAAGTTAAGACAAAAAAATAAAAATTTCGCATGGCAGACATCAAAGAAGCCGACCAAAAAGTGATTTTGGCCGGCCTCGCATTATATGTTGTTATTGGAAATCAGACAGGTCATTCACCGCCAAATCTGTCATGAGGTTCTTAATGGCCTTGACATCCTTAGGACAAATCATAAGTACATCATCCGTATCCACTATCATGTAATCCTCAAGACCATTCACCGCAATAAGTTTCCCTTTCTTCGATGTCATCACCACACTGCCCTTCACTCCTTCCAGAAGGACCTTGTCCGCCTTTATGAGATTGAGATGTTCATCCTTCGGAGCATATTTATACAGCGATGGCCAAGTCCCAAGATCACTCCAGTCAAAGTCCGCCACAAAAACCCTTGTTCTGGAAGTCTTCTCCATTACTCCAAAACTGATTGAAGTGCTGTTCACCGATTCATAAACTTCCTTTACAAAATGCTTCTCATTGATAGTATCATACAAATGCATTCCATCCTTGAATGAATGTGCAATTTCAGGAATGTATTTTTCCATTTCGGCAGCTATGGTCTGAAGGTTCCAGATAAATATTCCTGAATTCCAATAGAATTCACCGCTGTCAACAAAGACCTGAGCCAGATTCTGGTCAGGCTTTTCCGTAAAGGTCTTCACCCCATATGAAACCTGGCCTTCTATTTTTGCCATATCCTGCCTGTTTATCTGAATATAGCCATATACGGTTTCGGGCCTTGTTGGTTTCACTCCTACTGTAAGCAGTTCATTATGGGCAGCACTGTAATCCAGAGTGGTTTTCATAGTTTTCAGGAAACTTTCCTCATCAAGAATAAGGTTGTCTGCAGGAGTTACCACTGCGCATGCGTTCCTGTTTTTCTTGAGAATCTTGTAGGTGGCGTATGCTATGCACGGAGCGGTGTTCCTTCTGTGAGGCTCCGCCAATATGTTTTCCGTACGTATTGAAGGTATCTGCTCCTTTACCAATCCTGTATATTCCTGCGATGTAACCACATATATGTTCTCGGTGTATATTATCTTTTCAAAACGCCTGAAGATTTCCTGAAGGAAAGTACGGCCTGTTTCAAGGATATCAAGGAACTGCTTGGGCTTTGAATTTCTGCTTATGGGCCAGAAACGGCTGCCGTTGCCGCCTGCCATGATAATACAATACTGATCTGCGTTCTTCATCTTAAAAAATAATAAATGTCGTGTCCTGTTAACCTGTAATTGCGTTGAATGCGTCTTCTATAACTTCGATTCCTGAATGTCCGCCAGCATCAAAGTTAATTAAAACAATATCAAAAACTGCATCTTTCAGAATATTTCTTGACTTCAGATATGAATCCGCGGCTTTGAGCAGTTTTAGCCGCTTGCTGCGGTCAACCCTTGCAAGAGGCCCAAAAGGATTGTCAGCTCCAGATCTTCTCTCGGAGTACCGGCTCTTCACTTCCACAAAATGGATGGCATCAGCGCCTTCCATTACAAGGTCTATCTCTTTGTGTCCTATCCTCACGTTGCTTCCCCAAAAAACAAGTCCTCGCCTGAGCAGTGCTTCAAGTGCCAGTTTTTCTCCTGCAGCTCCTTTCTTCAAGGAATTTCCCTCCCCTCTCATAATTCAAGTTCAAAAAACGTACCGATTCACTTTTCAAGGTATTCCACCACCATGACAGGCTCTCCAAGAGGTCTGAAATCCGGACTGATTATATGCTCTTGAACAGCCTTGGTCTGCATAGGAGGCAATACTTTGTCAAGTTCCTTGAATTTCAATATATCAAAGCTCTCCCCAACAATGCCGTATATCCTTTTCATTATCTGATAGCGGGAAACGGCATTATAATACAGAACATTATCAACCATACAGGAATTCTGCTCGCTTCTCCAGAAAGCATCTATGAATTCGTATGCACCCTGATAGTAACTTACATAGTCATAATCGCTGTCCTTTGCAAGAGTGGGCCAAGGCGTATCTGCTGGCCATTGCTCGGATTCGGGGTCATTAGTCTGAGATATATTGTAGTGCCAGCCATAGCTGTGCCATTCGGCCAGATTGGCAAGATGCTTTTCATATTCCTCTTTCTTTTCAGCCTTGTAATAATACTGATACTCATCTGCCAGCTGTCCTATTCCGTGTCCGCCGAACTCATGGGAAAGCACATTTGCAAACTGACCGGTTTTGATTGTCCCTCTGTATACAGGAATCATTCCTATACAGGCCGCTTTAAGCACGGAAGGCACACCATTGTTCTTTGTAACGGAAAGAGATGTATAACATGTTCCGGCATAAATGTCATTTACATTTATAGGCATGCAGATGAAAAGATTCTTTTCATCTATGTCTATGCCCAGGCGCAATGCCGCTGCGCTGACTGTTGAAATGGCAAGGTCGTAATTGCAGCTTATTGAAGTGGATTTGCCCCCTTCCCATATACAACTGTAGAAAGTCTCCTTTGAACTGCCTGTCTTGCTGCTCATGCCGCTCTCCTTGCTTGGTACGGCAATCTGTACAATGGTGAACATGTCCTTGAGACTGGTAAAAGGTTCAACTGCAAACAATGCCTCAACCGCCTCCTCAACATTCTGCTCGAAAAGACCTCCGTCCTCAATCTGAGATGATGTATATCCATCGCCGGTGAAAAATATCACAGGGCTGCTTGATGATTTTCCTTTCTGGAGAATTCTGGCCTTGCTGGCTATTGTTGAATTTATCTGGGTCACATTCACTGTTTTGTCCAGATGTGAGCTGGTAATGCTAAGTATTGCTGTGCGTACGCTTCCTGTGTTGTTCTCATTGGATGAAAGGATCACGTTTACAGTTTGGCCGGCAGACCCGCTTGAGGGTGATATATTGAGGGGGATGTCACCACTTGAAATTATTTTCCAATCATCGCTGGAACTTACGCTGAAAGTAACCGGGCTGCCATCTGCATCCATTGAAAGCGAACTTGCACTTATATTCAGATACACCTGCACAGTCTTGGTACACGAACTAGGGAAAGCAGCTGAAAGCACCAGCAATAATATTCCATAAATCCTCTTCATAAACCTTAGTACTACTATAAATTTTTCAAAGTTACGCCATTGGATTCACATTAACAATTGCATGAATGCAACAAAGCGGCAAGTTCTGCGCAGCCGGTGGACGAACAAAAAAAAAGACTCCCGGAAAATCCGGAAGTCCTTTTTCGTTAATGTATAGTTAAGATTATTTCCTGTTCAATTCAAGAAGAGCTCTTCTGTTTGCCTTGCTCTTTGCCTGTACAGGCTGACCATTGAAGTTCAAACCTTTCTTAGGCTCACCCTTATAGTCATTGAGCTTATGCTCCTTGTTAGGGAGTACCTTTGCAGAACTGTTTGGAACAGCAGGTGTAAGAACGAAGTCTGTGAATTCATAAGCAGCGCCGAGAGCCCAGCCCTGAGCTGTCTGCTGAAGAATAAGGATTTCACTCAGACCATTGTAAACAGCCATATCTGTAAGATAAGGAAGAAGAGTACCATCTCCCAGTCTCTTGAAGTTGTAGCAGTTGTAATAAGCTGAATAGAATTGACCTGCTGAAGAGTTTCCAAGGTATGCATAAATGTTTGCAGCCTCATTGATCAAACCTCCATAGAAACTTGGATAGTATACTTCGCCATCCTCTGTATCCATTACGAAGCTGATAGGACCATACATGATAAGATCGGTAGCTACGAGTTCATCATCTGCAACTTTGCTTATTTTAACAACAGCGCCATCTGCTGCAGGGCAGGTATATGTTCCAACATAGTCATCGATTGTTGCCTGATCATCAAAGAGATAGAAGTGGTCTGTATAGTCTGCACCAAGAACACCACCGTCCTCGTTTACAATGTCATAACTGATGGTAGCACCAGCACCCTCACTAACCTCAGCATTCTTGATAGCCATATATACTTCAACACCTGCAATGAGCTCAAGACCAAGATCCTGAAGCTTATAGGTCTCTGGAAGTGCAAGTTTGCCCTTCTGGTTAATGTTGAAGAAGATATCATAATCTGCATTGAGATACTCAGGAATTGCATAAACTGTACCATATTTTTCAGCAAGAGCAGCTTCCTTTGAAGGATCCATTGGCACACCTATATAAATAGGAGCACCTGCGAATTTGAAATCAAATGCTTGGCAAACCTGGTAAGTATCAGGCAGATATTCTTCAAATTCATAATCTCTGGTGAAATCGTCACCCATATTGTTCTCGTCCAACCAGAGAACTGTCTCGTAGCAATCCCAGAAATAGCCTTCCTCTATTGTACCATAGGCTGGCATCCAGCACTG
>JAZRWT010000052.1:0-2614 GCA_045599845.1 Candidatus Egerieisoma sp.
GCGCATCAGCGCCGTGTTGGAGCGCCAGCGAGACTTTCGAAGGAAAGCCGAAGCAGCGGAAACACCCGCTGGAACGTAGTGGAAGCGGCATGCCCCACCGGGGCGGCTGTGTTTCACTTTGTGAGTTTCTCAATCTTTGCAAAAATCTCCTTGATGGTTCCCTGACCGTCTATCTCGCTGTAAAGGCCCTTGCCTTTGTAGAAATTGATCAGAGGTTCCGTTCTCTGGTGATATATGTCAATGCGGGTTTGAATGGTATCTGTCTTTGCATCATCGGCACGTCCTTCAATGCGGGCCCTGTGCGCTATTCTCTCAAAAATGAACTTGTCAGGCAGGGTTATGCAAATGGTATTGGTGAGCGCATGGCCTTTCTTTGCAAGCATAAGGTCAAGATCCTCGGCCTGTGAAACCGTGCGTGGGAAACCATCGAAAATAAAGCCTTTTGCTTGTGGATTGCTGTCAATCACCTGTTCTATGATAGCCTCAACAATGCTGTCAGGAACGAATTCCCCATTGTCTATCAGTTTCTTGACCTGTGCACCGAGTCCAGTGCCTTTTGCTATTTCCTTGCGCAGAGCGTCACCCGTTGATACGTGAACGTAATCCAGTTCCTTTACCATGAGAGCGGCCTGGGTTCCCTTTCCGGCGCCCGGAGGCCCTAGTAGAATATAAAATTTCATTGTCTGTCAATTTTTAGTCATCCTGATTGGGATCAAGCACGTACAAATCCTTGTACTGGCGTCCCATCTGGTTGTAATCAAGTCCGAAACCTACAACAAAATCATTTGGAATCTCAAACGCTGCATAGTCAACCTTTATGTCCTTCACACAAGCATGCGGCTTGTGGAACAGTGCACAAATCTTGACATTTGCAGCACCTGCGTCTTTCAGAATCTTTGAAAGTTCAGCCATTGTGGTGCCTGTTTCAACAATGTCTTCTGTGATTATGACGGTTCTTCCTGAAACGGAAGTTGACAGGCCGAAAACCTGAGTCACTGAACCTGTTGACCGTACACCGTTATATGAAGATAGTTTAATGAAAGAAAGCTCACAAGGGAAATCAAGTTTCTGCATAAGTGATGATGTGAACATGAATGAACCTGTAAGCACTCCCAGAACAATGGGCGTATCCTCAGTTTTCATATCATTGTTCAACCTTGCAGCAACATTTGAAATGGCCTCCTCTATCTCCTGATTGGAAAGATAGGGTTTGAAATACTTGTCAAGAACTTTTATGCGATTCATTTCCACTGTATTACAGGCTCCTGGAACCTATTTGCAACTGATTGGACATCAAGCCGCAAAGATACAGTTATTTATTGATTTTTCCTTATATATTTTACTGCGATGGTATATACAAGATATACCAGCCATGCCGCAGCCAGACCGTACAGTGCACCGCAGATGACATCGCCGGGAAAGTGCTTTCCAACATACACTCTGCTGTAGCCCACAAGGAAGGCCCAGATGAAGATGAAGCAACCGAACCAGCGCTTTCTTATGATGAGAAAGGAAATGAGGGCCAGTCCGAAAAGATTTGCTGCATGGCTGGAAACGAAGCCATAAAGGCCTCCGGCATCCTCCAGAAGCCGCAGATTATCCATCATCAGTGGATCATGGCAGGGGCGCAGTCTGCAAATTGTGTATTTGAAGAATTCTGCCGAGCCGAAGTCACAGAGTCCGAAAGTGGCCACAACAGCCGCAACTGATGCGAAAAGCATAAGAAAACGCTCCGATTTGTACCATTTCAGATTTTCATGGTGTGTGGTTTCCTTGCAAGTGCCGGTTCCGCAGGAATTGCGCATTTCAATTATCTCAGCTGACCGGTTTGCAACAGGAGCGTTTTTTACGTAGAATCTCCTGAATATCAGCAAAAAAATGAAAATGTATATTGGAACTCCCGTAAGCGGATGTGTAATAACAGGCATTACTGCGTCCCCGAAAGGAGAGCACCATCCGTTCAGTGCGGCAAACAGATTCCTGTCCGTTTGCACAAGCTGTTCCAGTACTGTGCTTGCTGCGTAGATATTCATGACACAATTGCTTCAAACTAATGATTGCAAAAATAGCATTATTAGCGTACAGTTGAAAATTCCTGGAAAATATATACGTTTCAGGAATTTTTTGTTGTGAATAATCGTTCTCTTTGTGGTGGAACTGTTTCCGCGGGCAGCAAAGTTCTGTTCAGGCAGCGGGGTGCGTAAATACGTGAATTGTTCAATAAGTGGAACTGTTTCCTCCGGCAGCAAAGCTCTGTCTGGACGGCATGGGCGCGTAAATTACGGGAATTGATCAACGTGGTGAAAGAAGGCAGTTGGAAGCGCTGACCAAGTGAAGTGAAACTTTTACCCTGAATTCAAGCACGAAACGCAATCGGAGAAACGAATTTGAGCCGGGCGGCTTTGCCGATTGTTTATGATACGAAGATACAATTATTTTCGGAAACAGGTTCTTTTACATCCAAATATCCATGTACGTTTTGTCCGGCGGACATTGTATTATTTCGAAACTTATAAGTTGCGAGATTTGATTCTTTTTCATACCTTTGTACCGAAACCAGTGAATCGTTATGAAGTTTGTACGATCTATACCCGGCTACGACCACTTATGGGCA
>JAZRWT010000053.1:0-3487 GCA_045599845.1 Candidatus Egerieisoma sp.
AAATCCGCCAACACATCCTGGTATGATACCAAGGACGGCTCCAAGAATCACCTGCTTGAAAGATGAGCCTTGCAACGCGGAATACCAGCGGCCTTGGGAATAAACGTTGAAATATTCAATGAGCAGCATCATTATGAGCACAAGGCCTGTAATGAGCACAGTATTCCTTAACACGTCAATCAACAAATGCAATTCCATGAAACTACTGCTCGTTTTTGTACAAATCCATCAATTCAGTTGCCGCCATGAATGAATCGAGCTGCCCGTTCATAACCGCGTTTATATAATCAGGAAGCCGTTTCTCTATTATTCCGCTCTCGTAGAAATTATTGCGCAAAGTCTCGTTTATGCTCTCGAACATCCAGAACTTGGCCTGCTCGTGACGCTTCTTCTCATAATATCCGTTGCCTTTCACGAGTTCGAAATAATCTTCTATTTTCTTGAGAATTTCAGGAAGGCCATGTTTGGTGACCGCTGATGAAGTCAACGCTGTTGGCACCCATCCGCTCTCTGTAGGTGGGAACAGATGCAAGGCATTTGCATACAAGGCCCTTGCCATATTAGACTTGTCAACATTTGTTCCATCTGCTTTGGTAATGGCAATGAGGTCGCTCATTTCCATGATACCACGCTTGATACCCTGAAGGTCGTCACCCGCGCCTGAGAGCATCAGAAGCAGGAAGAAGTCTGTCATTGAATGAACGGCTGTCTCGCTCTGTCCTACGCCTACTGTTTCTATGAAAATCACATCATATCCTGCAGCTTCGCACAGAAGCACGGTTTCGCGGGTCTTTCTTGCTACACCGCCCAGTGAACCTGCGCTTGGGCTGGGACGTATGAATGCGTTGGGATCGTTGCACAGAGTCTCCATCCTGGTCTTGTCTCCAAGAATACTGCCCTGGGTCTTTTCACTGCTTGGGTCAATGGCAAGCACTGCCAGTTTGTGCCCTTTTGAAGTCACGTAACTTCCGAAAGCCTCTATGAAAGTACTCTTTCCAGCTCCTGGAACACCCGTAATGCCTATTCGCATGGTCTCTTTCTTTGAGGAAATCACCTGGCATCTGGCTATTATCTCCTGAGCAACTGCCCTGTGAGCAGGAAGCAGACTCTCCACCAGGGTGATGGCTTTGGAAAGAATGGTTACATTACCGGCCTCTATTCCAGCCATGTACTCGTCAACGCTGAGGAGCGCAGGCTTCTTCTTGAAGAATTTCTTGATATAGGGATTGATTTTCGGTGGTTCAGGCACTCCGGCATCAACACCAAGTGCAGTATCAGGTGCTTGGCACTCCTTTGGCGGCCAATCCTCTGTTGTTACGCTTATATTTTTTTCGTCCATAATCGTATATGTATTTCGTTACTGCATCACTCGCAATGCACACTTATAAACAGGTTTATTATAGGTCTGGCGGGACTGTTGGTGGTAAGCGTCAAAGTATATACATTATCACCGGCCAGCAGGCCCTCCCTTTTCATTTCAACAACAACATTTGCAGAACTTCCGGCAGCAATGCTTGAAGGGCATTTCACAATGGCAGGTGCAGATCCGGCAACAAGGGCTTTATTGGTTTCAGGATCGTTTGCATCACATTGTACGCTGCGTATGAGAAGTGCCGACTTTCCGGTATTGCTCAATTGGAAGCTTACTTTCTGCGGGCATCCTGACTTCAACGATGCAATCTTTGCTGAACTTGCAGCAACAACAGCAAGCGGAGACTTTCCCTTGTCTGCGGCACTCAACGATGAGAAATCGTCCAGTACTGTAAAGTTAAGTTCCAACGGAACGTTGCATTTATTGCCGTTACAATATACCTGGACAGGAATACGCTGATTGCCCCATTTCTCAAAAGCTCCATTGGAAACATCAACGCTGTAATGTATCTCTGCCAATTGATTCGGCTCTATCGCAAGTGGAGAAATGGAAACCTTGATGCCTGAAGGCAGTTCTCCAAAAGAGATGTTCACCTTCCCGCTGCTTAAATTCGCTACAGTACTGCTGCCTTCCTTGACCTGTCCGAATGATATGTGACCAAGGCGCAGTCTGTGGTTGATGATGCCAAGAGGTCCTGTCCTGTCCGGGTATATATCCTTCAATGACTTGTCCTTGTCAACTGACACTCCGTGAAGATGCAGCATAACGGGAGTTTTCTGCCCTGACAGATAAACGGATATGTTCTTTTCAAAAGGATAAGGACCTTCATCGTTGCTGTAGGTTATCTTGATTCTACCGCTTTCTCCGGGACGTACAGGGGCTTTGGAGAATTCAGGAATGGTGCAACCGCAGGAAGTCACAACATTGGCAATTGCAACAGCGTTCCTGCCATTGTTCCTGTAATTGAAATAGCAGCTCACAGGACCGGAACCGTATTTTATCTTGCCAAGATTGATTGATGTATTTTCAAATACAAGCTGCGCATAAGCCGGACCGCTCCACACCAGAAAAAGTGCGGAAGCGATTACGGCAAAAAAACAATTTATACGATTACCTGTTTTCATACCTGATTCCCAAATCAAAACTCAATGCTGAAAATCAAACTTCAAACTTCAATCAGACCAGAGCAGCGGCACTTGCTCATCAACCGTTCATTGAAATAAGCAGTTCGTCATTAGATGCAGTGATCTCCATCTGCTTCTTCATGAACTCCATTGCTTCAACGCTTGTCATATCGGAAAGATGATTCCTGAGAATCCAGATTCTGTTCACCTGCTCAGGCCTGTAAAGCAGATCGTCCCTTCGTGTTGAAGACAATGTAACGTCAACAGACGGGAAGATGCGTTTGTTGGAGAGTTTCCTGTCAAGCTGAAGTTCCATATTGCCAGTGCCCTTGAACTCTTCGAATATGACCTCGTCCATCTTAGAGCCTGTTTCGGTAAGAGCGGTAGCTATAATGGTAAGAGAACCTCCGTTCTCAACATTTCTTGCAGCACCGAAGAAACGCTTAGGTTTCTGCAACGCATTGGCATCAACTCCACCGCTGAGCACCTTGCCGCTTGCAGGCTGCACAGTATTGAACGCACGTGCCAGACGGGTTATGGAATCCAGCAGAATCACAACGTCGTGACCACACTCAACCAGTCTCTTGGCTTTTTCCAGGACTATGTTGGCAATTTTCACGTGCCTTTCCGCAGGTTCGTCAAAGGTTGAGGCAATGACCTCGGCCTTTACGCTTCTTGACATGTCAGTAACTTCCTCAGGACGCTCGTCAATGAGGAGAATCATCATGTAAACCTCAGGATGATTGTCCGCTATGGCATTGGCAAGTTCCTTGAGCAGCATTGTTTTACCTGTTTTTGGCTGGGCAACGATGAGTCCCCTCTGTCCCTTGCCTATAGGGGTGAACATATCAACAATCCTGCAGCTGATATTGTTATGCCCGTTTGAGGTAAGGTCAAATTTCTCGTCAGGGAACAAAGGAGTCAGGAAATCGAAAGGAACCCTGTCCCTTATGAATTCCGGATTGCGGCCATGTATCTTGTTCACCTTTAC
>JAZRWT010000054.1:0-6338 GCA_045599845.1 Candidatus Egerieisoma sp.
AGCTGCTGGAACTCCTCGAACTTAAGGGGCCTGTTGTCTGCGGCTGCCGGGAGTCTGAATCCGTAATCTATCAGAACTTCCTTCCTTGTGCGGTCACCGCCATACATTGCCCTTACCTGCGGAACGGTTACGTGGCTCTCATCAATGAAGGTCACAAAATCGTTGCTGAAATAGTCAAGCAGGCAGAACGGGCGTGTGCCGGCAGGGCGGCCGTCGAAATATCGCGAGTAGTTTTCAATTCCGGAGCAGTAGCCAATTTCCTTGATCATTTCCAGGTCATATTCCGTTCTTTGCTGCAGACGTTTGGCTTCCAGATGTTTGCCTATTGACTTGAGATATTCCACGCGGTCTTTCAAATCGTGCTGTATCTGAACGATTGCTCCTGTGGCATGTTCCTTTGTAGTTACGAATATGCTGGCCGGATATATGTTCAGGGACTGTGGCAAATCCATTGTAGCACCGCTCAATGGCTCGAAAATTTCAATTTCCTCAACACTGTCTCCAAAGAATATTATGCGGCAACCAAGGTCACCGTCTGCAAGGAAAATATCAACCGTATCGCCCTTTACACGGAATGTGCCGCGTTTGAATTCCTGATCGTTGCGCTCATAGAGGGCGTCTATGAGCTTGAACAGGAATCCTGTCATGCTCAGATTCTGGCCCACTTCCAGATGTATTGTGTTTGCGTGGAAATCCTGCGGGTTGCCCATTCCGTAAAGGCAGGACACCGAACTCACAACTATAATGTCACGCCTTCCGCTGAGCAAGGCGCTGGAGCAGCTCAACCTGAGCTTTTCAATTTCATCGTTTATGCTCAGGTCCTTTTCAATATATGTGTCCGTGGTTGGAAGGTATGCTTCAGGCTGGTAGTAATCGTAGTAGGAAACGAAATATTCCACTGCGTTTTCAGGAAAAAACGCCTTGAATTCACCGTACAACTGTGCCGCCAATGTTTTGTTATGGGAAAGTACCAGCACAGGCCTGTCAAGCTTTTCAATCACGTTGGCCATTGTGAAGGTTTTGCCGCTGCCTGTGACACCAAGCAAAGTAACGGCGTTCGCCCCGCTTTCTATTGCAGAGGCAATGCCATCTATGGCTTCCGGCTGGTCTCCGGTTGGCTTGAAAGACGAATGAAGCTTGAATCCCATAATGAACGCAAATTTACAAAAATCCAGCCCTGTTGCCTACAAAAAAAGTGCCGTTGAAGGCACTTCTGTATTGAGAGCGGAAAACGGGACTCGAACCCGCGACCCTCGGCTTGGGAAGCCAATGCTCTACCAACTGAGCCATTTCCGCATGGATTTAAAGTGCAAATATAAATTTTTTTCCTCATATTTGCGAAATTAATGGACGAAATAATACTTGGCAATGAATCTGGAGTATTTTCTTGCAAGGAAACTTGGCGGTGTAAGGAACGGCGTGGGTCGTTCCAGCAATCGCATTGCTACAATGAGCATTGCAGCCAGCATAGCCATAATCATAGTTGCAGTTGCCATTTGTGAGGGATTCAATGAGGAAATAAGGCAGAAGACTTCCGGTTTTACAGGTGACATTGTTCTTTCGCCCATAGGAGTGCCAATTGACAATCACAATTCCTATCCTGTTTCCCCGCTTTCCTGTCTGGACGAATTGACTCATATAGCCGGGGTGAAATCCGCATATCCTGTAATTTATTCTCCTGCAGTGCTGAAAACAGTCTCCGGCATGGATGGTGTAATGTTCAAGGGTGTTGGCCCAGAGTATGATATGTCATTCTTTGAGCATTGCCTGGATTCCGGAACGGCTTCGGTTTACAATGAAACAAGCATACCTGACAGCGAAAATACAGGAAGCGGCAGTGAATCTGTTTTCGGAACTATCGCAAGTGGAAAACCGAAAGCACTGATAAGCAGAACTTTGGCTGATCTGTTGGAGCTGGAGGCGGGCAGCGGCCTTATGGCCTATTTCGTGACTGCCGATGGAACGGTGAAAATCAGGAAGTTTGATATCGTTGGAATTTTCAACGCCCAGCTGGAGAACATGGACAAGAGTCTGGTCATTACTGATTCCAAGACCATTGAGAGCGTGAACGGGTGGAAAAGCGGCGAGTGTTCAGGATATGAAGTGTTTCTTGAGAGCAGGAATATAAGCAACTCAAGGCTGGACCATATATGTTCAAGAATAGATGAACTGCTTTTCAGGAGTGAAACCAACAATGAATTCTCGCTCCAGCCTGTGCCGCTCAAAGACATTTACTGGGTTTTCTTTGACTGGCTAAGGCTCGTTGACATAAATGTGGTAATCATTCTTGTACTTATGATAGCGGTGGCAGGGTTCAATATCATTTCCGGACTTCTTATCATGATTTTTGAACACATTTCCACAATAGGGCTCTTCAAGGCCTTGGGAATGAGCAACCGCTGTATTTTCAAAGTATTCATGTACCGTTCATTGGGAATGATAGGGCGCGGAGTCCTGTGGGGCAACATCATAGCAATAGGCTTCTGTATACTTCAGGCTTCCACCGGTTTCATAAGCCTGGATCCTTCCAACTATCTCATTGACCATGTGCCCGTTCATCTTACCCCCGGCATGATTCTGGCTACTGACCTGTCCTGCATGGCAGCCATGCTGCTGATCATGCTCATACCGTCAAAGGCTGTTTCAGGCATAGATCCCGCGCAGGCGCTCACGGTGAAATAAACTAATGCTGAAAAATAAATAATTAAAATATACATTTTATGAAAAAAACTACAAGCTTACTGATTTGTGCCATGATTTTAATCATGTCCGCTTCCTGTGGGTCACAGACTGATGAGCAGCAGGGCCCATCTCAAATCAAGGCAATGAAAATCCAAGCGAGAACAGTTGCCGAACTATTTGAGTATCCTGCACAACTGCGTGGTATACAGGATGTTGAAATTTATCCTCAGGTGTCAGGAACCATCACGGACATAAACGTGAAAGAAGGCCAGCTGGTTAAAAAGGGACAGATTCTGTTTGTTATCAATCAGGTCCCTTTCATTGCCGCTTACGAAACTGCCAAGGCGGATCTTGATGCTGCAAAGGCAGCCGTTGCAACAGCGGAGCTCACTTATGAGAATTACAAGGTGCTTTATGAGAAGAATGTTGTCTCAAAGTATCAGATGATGGTGAATTACAACCAGATGCTTTCTGCAAAAGCCGCTCAGGCGCAGGCAGAGGCCGCTTTGCTCAAGGCAAGGGAGGATCTCTCCTTTACAGAAGTGAAGAGCCCTGTGAACGGCATAGTAGGCGTTCTTCCTTACAAGGCAGGATCTCTCGTGGGACCTCAGATAAGCCAGCCGCTCACCACGGTTTCAGACAATTCACAGATAGAGGCAGTGTTCTCAATCAGTGAGGTATTCTATCTGATGTATACAAAGTACATGAACGGTATGGACAGGGAGAACGGTTCAGCTGACAATGGTCAGGAATTGAAACTCAAACTCAAGGATAACAGCATTTTTGAGCACGGCGGGAAACTTGAGACGCTGAGCGGTGTGATTGACCCGGGAACAGGTTCCCTCAATGTAAAGGCACTGTTCAACAATCCGGACCGCCTCCTTGTATCGGGCGGAACAGGTAAAGTGCTCATCCTGTATTCTGAACACGGGAGCATAGTGATTCCAAGAACAGCCGTGAAGGAACTTCAGGACAAGAGTTTCGTGCTCAAGGTTGTTGATGGTAAAACAGTCATGTCAGAAATAACAGTTGTAAGACTGAACGGAACCAAGGCCGGCAAGGAGTATATGGTAACCGAAGGCCTCAAGGAAGGAGATGTAATTCTTGTTGAAGGCGTTGCCAAAACTCCGGAAGGTGTTGAAGTGATTCCTGTTCTTTCAGCCCCGGATGCTTCAGAACAGAATACTGAAAACTAAGGTGTTCAATCTAAACAAGAAAGATTATGGATATCAGTTCGTTTATAAAAAAACCGGTGCTCTCCATAGTACTCAGCATTCTGGTTGTGATTGCCGGAGTACTTGGCTATTTCACCTTGCCGGTTGAGCAGTATCCCGATATTGCTCCTCCAACGGTGAACGTTTCCACCACATATTACGGTGCAAACGCCCAGACACTCATCAAAGCCGTTGTCTCTCCTCTGGAGGAGTCCATCAACGGAGTTGAGAACATGCTTTACATGCAGTCATCAGCGTTCAACAACGGTCAGGTTTCCATCAACGTGGTGTTCAAGCAGGGAACGGACCCTGATATGGCGGCTGTACTTGTACAGAACCGTGTAGCTACAGCTCTTGCGCAGCTGCCTAACGAAGTCAAGACATTCGGAGTTACAACTGCAAAGCAGCAGAACTCCATGCTTCACATGTTCGGAGTCACTTCAATGGACGACAAGTTTGACCAGAAGTGGCTTGGGAACTTCGTGAACATAAACATCAAGCCTCAGATACTGAGGATTGCCGGTGTAGGAAAGGTTGAAATGCTCGGAACCGTCTATTCAATGAGAGTATGGATGGATCCGCTGAAAATGAAACAGTACGGTCTTGTTCCTCAGGATGTGATAGCAGCCATCAATTCCCAGAACCTTGAATCAGGAACCGGTACCATAGGTGAGGGTTCTGCCGAAGCATTCCAATATACAATGACCTATACAGGCCGTCTTGCATCAATAGAGGAGTTCGAGGAAATCATTGTCCGTGCAAGCAAGGAATTCGGACTTCTCAAACTCAAGGACGTTGCAACGGTGGAACTCGGTATAGAAAGTTATGCATTCGACGGAAAACAGGACGGTCACCCGAGCGTGATGACCATCGTTTACCAGGCGCCTGGCTCCAATGCACGAATGGTGAACGAACAGATAGAATCTCTGTTCAAGGATCTGGAAAAATCGGATCTCCCTTCAGGAGTTGAAATCACCAGTCTCTACAATACCAACGAGTTCCTTAACGCCTCAATACACGAAGTGTACAAGACCTTGTTCGAGGCCATATTCCTTGTAATCCTCATTGTGCTCATCTTCCTTCAGGACATCAGGAGCACCTTCATTCCTTTTGTGGGAATCATGGTGTCCCTCATAGGTACTTTCGCATTCATGCTCATTGCTGGTTTCTCACTCAACCTCATCACACTCTTTGCACTGGTGCTTGTAATCGGAACTGTGGTGGATGACTCCATTGTGGTGGTTGAGGCGGTTCATGCCAAGTTCGATTCCGGTTACACTTCCTCACTCAAGGCCACACAGGATGCAATGAAGGAAATCACAACAGCCGTAATAACCTCTTCACTCGTTTTCATGGCTGTGTTCATTCCTGTATCCTTCATGAGCGGAACCAGCGGTGAGTTCTACAGGGAATTCGGTCTCACAATGGCTGTTGCCGTAGGTATTTCCGCTTTCAATGCGCTCACAACCATACCTGCACTCTGCGCCATGATGCTCAAACGCAAGGACAGCACAGGCAATTCACTGAAAGCCCGCTATATAAGATGGTTTGACTCCAAGTTCGAGAAAATGGAGGGCAGGTACGAAAAGGGAATCAGGAAGTTCCTCAAGCTGCCTGTGGCCACATGGGTCATTATCATAGCCTCAAGCGTGGTTCTCGGATATCTTATGGTGAACATGAAGAAGGGCCTTGTTCCTGAAGAGGATCAGGGACTTGTACTGGTTGAAATAGCTACCGCACCTGGTTCTTCACTGGCAACAACCGGCTCCGTGCTTGATAAAGTGGTGTCCGCCATCGATACCATTCCTGAGATATCGCACATATCTTCGACTGCAGGTTTCGGCTTTGTTGCAGGAGCAACCTCGTCGGCAGGTATTGCCGTAATCAAACTGAAGCCATGGGAGGAAAGGACAAGCTGGAAGCAGGGCTACCAGATGGTGATGTACAAGATTTATCTTGCAACGCAGCATATAGACGATGCCGTTATGGTAATGCCGTTCTCACTTCCTATGATTCCTGGTTATGGTACAAGCAACGCCATTGACCTTCAGCTTCAGGACAAGATGGGCGGTGACCTTACCGAACATTTCGAGGCAATGAACGAATTCGTGGCAAAGCTTAACGAATGCCCTGAAATTGCCGGTGGTGCAATGACAGCATACAACCTTAACTTCCCTCAGTGGCAGGTAACTGTTGATGTTCCGGCCTGCATGAGCGCCGGGGTGGCACCTTCTGAAGTATTGAGCGTTCTTTCCACATATTTCGGAGGTGCGTACATATCCGATATCAACCTGTACAACAAGATCTTCAAGGTTATGGTGCAGGCCAATCCTAACGAAAGGGCGGACGAAAATTCCCTTTCCAACATGTACGTGAGACTGCCTGAAGGCAAGATGGCACCGCTTTCAAACTTCGTGAATCTTACCAGAATCTACGGATGCG
>JAZRWT010000055.1:0-3625 GCA_045599845.1 Candidatus Egerieisoma sp.
AGACCGCTTGGCCTCCGACTTGAATATGCCTTCTGGAAGCTTCCGTTCCTTTCTGTTGCCAAGTATGAATGAGAACAGCTGGAGATATGTCTTTACAAAGGACGTTGCTGTATATTGTATCCTAGGACTGCCTTCTGTATATCCGCATCCCCATGTAGGACCTTCGTTTACCTGCAGCCGCGCATTATGTCTGCTCTTTGCTACATATATGACTGCTGAAAGGAGAAGGAATGCCAGGCCCGCAAGTCCCACCAGACCCAGGTCAGTGCCGGCGGCAAGTGCCGTGCTGCTTGCATGCGGGAAGCACTCGAGTGCGCTGCCGGCAAGCTTTGCGTAGAATGCCGGGAAGATGCCAATGGAGAGCATAATGAGCGATTCTATCGCCAGTGGAACTATACGGCAGGCTTCCATTTCATGTGCCTGGATTTCAGTTCTTGGGCTTCCAAGGAAGATTATGCCGTATGCCTTTGTAAAACAAAGGATTGCAAGGCCGCCTATCATCACCAGCGCAAGGATGGAGAAGACTGCTCCGGTGGTCACACCCTGTTCAGCTCCCTGCATCCATCCAATGAGTCCGTTGTAAATTATGAATTCTGAGATGAAACCGTTCAAAGGCGGAAGTCCGCAGATGGCTATGGAGGCTATGAGGAACAGGGCTGCTGTCCAAGGCATTTTCTTTGCCAGACCGCCAAGACTCTCTATGTTGAGCGTATGTGTTCCGTGGTAAACGTTTCCGGAACAGAAGAAGAGCACGGATTTGAAGAGTGCATGGTTGAGCGTGTGCAGCAGTGCGCCTGCAAAGCCAAGGCTTGCCAGTATTGTGTTCCCGTTGCCCGCTCCAATGCAGCCAAGACCAATTCCCATGCCTATGATTCCAATATTTTCTATACTGTGATAGGCGAGAAGTTTCTTGAGATTGTGCTGAAGTATGGCCATCATCACACCATAAAGACCGGAGATGGCCGATACAGTGAGAATGATAGCTCCGGCTGTGACAAAATTTATGCTGAAAAGCGTAATCATTCTCAGGATACCGAATATGCCTATCTTTATGATTACGCCGGACATCACTCCTGATATATGTGCCGGTGCTGCTGGATGGGCGTATGGAAGCCAGGTATGGAAAGGCACGAAGCCCGCCTTCACTGCAAAACCTGCAAACAGAAGCAGGAATGCAGCCATACCGTTGTTTTTCGCACAATATTCCGGGATGGCGTTGAATGAACAGGAGCCGGTGCTTGATGCAATCATCATGAAACCAGCGGTGAGCAGCACCACGGATATGTGTGACTGGATAAAGAAATTTACGCCTGCCTTTATGGTTTCCGGCTTTTCACTTTCGTAAATGACAAGGAAGAACGAACTCAGGGCCATGATTTCCCAGCTCACCAGGAATGCTATGGAATTTTCAACAACGCATAGCAGCATCATTGATATATATGCTATGGCATAGTTTATCCAATGCAGGCTGTTCCTGAGTGGTCTGCCGCTGTAGTGCTTCATATAGCCTTTTCCGTAAACTGCACCGCACGCGAACACTAGCGTGAAAATGGCCATGAACCACAGCGAGAGCCCTGTTTGGGGTTGTAATAATAAGGATGATAGAATCACTTTAATCGCAAAAGTTTAAAAAATGAGCGGCAAAGATACACAATTCCTTTAACAAGCCTTAAGTTTGTTGGAGAAAGATGCATTGGCCGGCATGGACCGGAGTTCAAACAATTTTAGAAAAGTCTGTGAATCATTGGAATAAGATGTAATTTTGCTTAAGACACACATAAAAACACTGAAGGATGTCACAGGGGGAGGAGGTATTCAAGTGAATTGTTTGCCTCCGTACAAATTTCATGGCGTGTGCCCTGACTTCGCGACCGAGGAAAACGGCGTGTGTTGTTTAGGAGATCCAGTAACGTATTAAACTGCAGGATGATGATGTCATGCTGAAACATTCAGCGTATAGTTGGCATCGCATATCACTACCCAAAAAAGACCTGTCCATTGGAACGTTGCCAGAGTACATTCCTGCGAGGCCTTGGTGGACAGGTATGCACATTCAGGTGAGACCTGTCCATGTGTCCGCAGTCACAGTGCATTCTTGGCGGACTTGTATGGACAGGTCTTTTTCATGTTCAAGAAAGGCTGTCTGAGCCGGCGCGGAATCTGGATAAGGTCGAACTGTCTTGTATGACCACATTTCTGCCAGCACCCTTCCAGTGCAGTGTCAGCATTCCATCCTTAGAAATCATGGATGTAGGCCCAAACGCCCGTACCATGTCCAGCAAAAAGATGCCTGTCAGGTGAATCGGAATATTCAAAATGAGGATGGACCCCTTACGAAGGCTTTGGAATAAAGTCAAAGGTCACCCATACTTTCGTCAACGGAAATCTTGTGTTCGAGAACGGAGAGTTCAATGAGGACTATCGCAGTGAAAGATTGATATTTAAAAATTGAAACAGCCGGTCTTGTATTGTATCATTTGTATGTAAAGTATAATTTTGTATAACAAAACTTTTATTATATGTCACAGTTAGAAACAAAAATTCAAAAGGATATAATGGAGGCCATGAAGGCCAAGGATGCCACCCGTCTGAGTGCAGTACGCTCAATCAAATCTGCAATTCTTCTTGCCAAGACCTCGGAAGGAGGAAGCAAGGAACTTGAAGACAGCGATATTATAAAACTCATTCAGAAACTTGCAAAACAGCGCAAGGAGTCTGCCGAGCAGTATGCGGCCGCCGGCCGTCAGGAACTTGCAAACAACGAGCTGGCAGAGGAGAAGGTGCTTGCAGAATATCTTCCTAAAATGCTTTCAGAAGCTGAAGTTGAAGTAAAACTCAAGGAAATCATCGCCCAGCTTGGCGCAAAGGCTCCTTCTGACATGGGAAAGGTTATGGGCGTTGCAACAAAGGCCCTTGCAGGACTTGCCGATGGTAAAATGATATCAACCATAGTCCGCAGACTTCTGTCATAAGCAGAGACTCCTGCAACGCTTATTTCGAACACTATTGGCGGGTCAGGCGCTGAATCAGTTCTGAATGCTGCGGGTATTGTTGCTGCAGGACACTGCGCTTGGCCAGTTCAAAGCCTTCATAATCAAAAGAAGGCGATACTGCGCATGCTACAAGACAGAAGCTGCTGCCTGGAGCAGGCTCGGCCGCAAACCACTGATCCGGCCGCACCACAAGCTGGTATTCCAACTCTCCAAGCCTGTGAGTTGTTAGTGTACCATCGCTGTGAATGATGTGAATATCAATGGGATCCCCATCCAGGAAATACCATATTTCCGTCATTGCGCTCAAACGGTGAAAGGACGAGAAATCCTCCTTGCCCAGCAGGTAGTAAATGCTTGATATTTCTCCTTTTTCCACTGGCGATGGGAATACTCTCCTGAACCATCCACCTTCCGGATGCGGCTCCAGCCTGAGCTCTGCAATTATTTCTTCAATGGTTTTCATTGTGATGGGTGCATGCAATTCAAATGCTAAGATAACCAACATTGGCCAGAATATCAAGTCACCTCAATTCTGTTGAACTACGTCCAATTACCAGCCGAAGTGTTATATTCGCATTTAAAGGCAGATGGGAAGCAGCATAGTCGAGAATTCATTAGTGGCTTTGTCCCTG
>JAZRWT010000056.1:0-6117 GCA_045599845.1 Candidatus Egerieisoma sp.
TTGGAACCGGCTGCAGATGCGCTGAAAGTCAGCACCGCAACTACGCAAACAGCAAGAACTGCAACAAGTCTCTTAAGTATTTTGGCGGCCTTGGATGGCATTCTATCAAAAATTTACTACATTTGTAAAAATGCAAATATACAAAACAATATTGGATATTTTATGCGCTTATTGAAGATTGCTCTTTTTATCATTCTGCCTGCAATATGCATACCGGAGTTTGCAAACGCATACGGTACCTTGAAAACCATTGTGATTGACCCCGGGCACGGCGGCAAACATACCGGAACAATATGGGCGGGCGGCAAATATAAAGAAAAGGACATGGCTCTTGACGTTGCACTTAAATTCGGCACTGCAATAAAGGAGAAGTACCCTGATATGAATGTGATTTATACCAGGACAACAGACAAATTCGTTGATCTGGCTGAACGGAGTGCCATAGCAAACAGAGCAAAGGCAGACCTTTTCATATCCATTCACGTGAATGCAGCCAAAGCCTTGTCCATACATGGAACCGAAACCTTTGTCATGGGAACATCCAAGAATGAGGCCAATTTCGAGCTTGTAAAAGCTGAAAATTCAGTTATCACAATGGAAGACAACTACGAGTCCAAATATGAAGGCTTCGACCCATCCAGCCCGGAATCATACATCATATTCTCTCTTATTCAGAACACCCATCTGGAATCGAGCCTTGAATTTGCCGCGATGATAGAACGCAGTTACGGCAAAAGCAGTCCTATCAATCACAGCCGTGGCGTGAAACAAGGCGGTCTTGTGGTGCTGTGGCAATGCACCATGCCGGCAGTTCTCACGGAAATAGGCTTTCTTTCCAACAAGGATGACAGGAAGTTGCTGATAAGTTCCTCAGGAAGAACCAGGATAGCTGAATCTCTATTTGAGGCCTTCTGCACATACAAAAATTCCATTGAAGGTACTGTTTCCAACCCTGAAAGTACATCTGACACCGTGAGAAACAGCATACAGGACACAAAGCCGGCCGTTGAAAATCCTCGGACAGAAAGACCGGATAATAATTCAGACGAAGAATATTTTGCAGTGCAGATATTCTCCGTTCCAAAAGCTCTGAAGAAGGGGGCCGCTGATTTCAAGGGCAGGAAAGACGTAAAGATGATACGCTCCAACGGAGCATGCAAATATATCATAGGCAAATTTGCCACAAGGGCCGAAGCTTCCGGCATGGCTGCTGAATTGAGAAAGCAATTCAAGGGAGCGTTCGTTGTTCACATAAAAGACTCCAGGATTATCAAATAGGTATTGTATGAAACTTTTAAACAAAACGCAGACAATAGGTTTATTCGTAATAATAATCATAATTGCCACTTATGCTTTGATAAGATTTCTCAAAGCAGAGAACATATTTGGGGAGAAGTCACGCTATTACGCGAGCATTGATGATGTTACCGGAATAGCGGCAACCGTTCCGGTTGACATAAAAGGCCTCAAGGTTGGAACGATTGAAAAAATAGACTTCAATGGAGCTGACCGCGGCTTCATTCTCACACTGAGGCTCAAATCGGAATACAGGATTCCAAAAGATTCATATCTTGAGAAATATACGGCCAATCTGCTTGGCAACATGGGCCTTAGGATTGTCCTTGGAAACTCTGATGAATTCCTGCATCCTTCAGACACGCTCCGTTGCATAACTGTTCCGGACATGATTTCTGAAATAGGCGGAAAAATAGGCCCAATAAGCCAGCAGTTGCAAGTTCTGCTCACAGAATGTTCAAGGATGGTTGGCAGTCTTAACGAGATAATGGACGATGAACGAAAGGAAGATTTGCGCATAAGTCTTGACAAACTCAGATCAAGTATGACCAAGCTTGACGAACTTTCAGGAACATTGAGTTCAAAATCTCCTCAAATAAGCGGACTTATAGACAACCTCAACAATATATCAGGAACCTTGTCAAATAATTCGCAATTGATGGACAGCACTCTTGCGGATGCACATAAATTTGTACATTCACTTTCCGAAGCCAACATAGAACAGACAGTGGAGCAATTGCGCCTGCTTGCAATCAAACTTCAGGACCCGAATGGTTCAATAGGCAAGCTGATGACAACTGATGAACTTCACAACAGTGTTGATTCTCTGGTTAACAGCATAAACGGCTTCATCAAGAAAGTTGAGGCCAACCCTAAGAAATTCATAAAGATCTCCGTTTTTTAATAAATTGGACAATGGATAAGAATATATTGATTACAAGTTCCGTACTGAATGCAGACTTCTGCAATCTTTCTGCGGACATTGAAATGATTAATGATTCTCAGGCTGATTTCATTCACCTTGACATAATGGACGGAATGTTCGTTCCCAACATTTCTTTCGGATTTCCTGTTGTAGAGGCCATATCCAAAATGGCAAGGAAACCATTGGAAGCTCATCTGATGATTGAGCAGCCAGACAGATACGTAGAACGTTTTGCAAAAGCCGGATGCTCATGGCTCAGCGTACACTATGAAGCATGTCCTCATCTTCACCGTTCTCTCCAGCTCATAAGGAACTGCGGCATGAAATCAGGCATTGCACTGAATCCGCACACACCAGTACACCTGCTAGAAGATATTCTTGACATGGCCGATCTGGTTATACTCATGTCTGTAAATCCAGGTTTCGGAGGTCAGAAGTTCATTCCTGCCACAATGGGTAAGATTGAGAAATTACGCGCTATGATTGACAAAGCCGGTCTGAACACTTTGATTGAAATAGACGGAGGGGTTAACAAGGACAATGTTGCAAGCCTGCTCAATGCAGGAGCCGATATGGTTGTGGCTGGCAGTGCCGTCTTCAAAGCGGACAATCCTCTGGAATATATCCAACTTATGAAGGAAGCCAGGTAAGGGGCCGCCTAAAGAAGAAATTTCACCTCCTTGAACGCGAATTCCATTTGAAGGCCTTCTCTGTTCTCAAGAACAAGGAGGCCGTTTTCCTTGACACCGGCTATTCTTGCCTCAAACACATTATTGAGAGTATTGCAGGCAAAACTCACATTCAATGGGTCCAGTCCTGGAGCAAGCCTCTGGAATTTATGATACCCCTCATTTCTATACAGTTTTGACTGGTACTCCTTGTGCAGTTCCTGATATGGAAAACCGTTGGCTACGAAGTTCTCGTATCTTGAACGGATTATGCCAAGGACTTTCACCAGGCTATCCTGCCTGTCTGATTCACATCCGGTTTCCAGTGCAACTGATGTTGGATTGGCTATTGAACTGCCGAATTCCCTCTGATTGAGATTGACTCCTATACCAACGATGGATGAACTTACTGCCCCATCTGAAATGGAATTTTCAAAAAGCATCCCGCAGATTTTATTATTGCCGGCATAAATGTCATTGGGCCATTTTATGCTTGTTCCAACACCTAGCGAATTGAAAAAATCCACCATGGCAAGTGAAAAGATTTCAGTAAGGACAAACTGCCTTGAGGCAGGAAGGGAACTTGGGTGGAAAAGTATGGAGAACAGCAGGTTGCTCTTGGAACTGCTGCTCCATGAATTGCCCCTCTGTCCTCTGCCTGCTGTCTGATAATCGGCTGAGCAGACCTGCCATTGGTCCGTGTCCGGCGAGCCGTTGAAAAGAGCCGGGCGTCTTTGCAGATAAGATGAGGTGGAGTCCAGGCTCTGGAAATGTTCTATTTTAAAATCATAATCCATCGGCAGTAGAAAAGGTGGTTTCGATTATGCAAATAAAATCATTTTTTGATAAAAATAATGATATCTTTGCAAGTTAATACATAAAATATGGCTAGAAAAATTTCAAAGAAAGAAATAGCGGAATCTGTAAAAATGGCAGAACCAAAGACAGATTTGGAAATAATCACCGAGGCTATGCTTGAAAAAAAAGCGAAAGGCGTATGCGTTTTGGATTTAAGAAGCATTGGAACAGGTATTTGTGATCATTTTGCCATATGTAATGCGGATTCTGGCACGAATGTTATAGCAATAGCAGACAATATAGAGGAGCAGATGCTCGTCAAAGCCGGAAGAAAGCTGGTAAGACAGCAGGGAAGGGAAAATGCGGCATGGATAATACTTGACTACACCGATATTGTAATCCATATTTTTCAGACCGAATACCGCCAGTTCTATCGTCTTGAGGAACTTTGGGCAGATGCTCCGATTCAGAAATTCGAAGATGACTAACAACCTAAAGTTATTGCAATGGAATTGAAAAAAGACAACGGAAAAGACAAGAAAGGGTTCAATCTAGCTTGGATTTATGTTCCCATATTGCTTTTTCTTGTATATCAATTGTTTTTCGGACCCAAGGGTGGTGACCCGGTACAAACTGAGTGGACAGATGTCAAGGAAAGGATCATTCCTTCCGGCGATGTATCTTCAATCTGCTTCTACACGAATACACGCAAGGCCGAAATAACTCTTAACAAGGAAAGTCTGCCAAAATACAAGAACTATTTCGGCGGAAAAACTCCGGAGTTCGGCCCTCATTTCTTTTTCAAAGTATCGGAAAATTTCAATTTTGAGGACAAGCTTGACCAGGCAAGGGAGGCTCTGCCTCTTGAAAAGAGGTTCAAGATAGAAATAAGCGAGGAAACAAGTTACGTAAAATACATAGACTGGCTCATATTCCCCGCTATTCTGCTGTTGTTCTGGTTCCTGATGTTCAGAGGCTTTTCCAAAGGGGCCGGCGGAGGACCGGGCGGAGTGTTCAGCGTTGGAAAATCCAAGGCCAGGGTATTCGACAAGGATTCACTGAACAAAATCACATTCAAGGACGTGGCAGGTCTTGAAGAGGCAAAGGTGGAGGTTATGGAAATAGTTGACTTCCTGAAGAATCCGGCAAAATACACTGCTCTTGGCGGAAAGATTCCTAAAGGCGCCCTGCTTGTTGGGCCTCCGGGTACAGGAAAAACCCTGCTGGCAAAGGCGGTTGCAGGAGAAGCCAATGTTCCGTTCTTCTCCATATCAGGTTCAGATTTTGTTGAAATGTTCGTTGGAGTTGGTGCTTCAAGAGTAAGGGATCTGTTCCAGCAGGCCAAGGAAAAGGCACCTTGCATAGTTTTCATAGATGAAATAGATGCAGTTGGAAGGGCAAGAAGCAAAAACATAGGCTTCTCATCAAACGATGAGCGCGAGAACACCCTGAACCAGCTGCTCACGGAAATGGATGGTTTCGGGACCAATTCAGGAGTAATAATTCTGGCTGCAACAAACCGTGCGGACATACTGGACAAGGCACTCATGAGAGCCGGCAGGTTCGACCGTCAGATATATGTGGATCTTCCTGAACTGAAAGACCGCGAGGCAATTTTCAATGTTCATCTTAAGAATCTCAAGTTGGATCCTGATCTTGACCGTTCCTTCCTTGCCAAACACACTTCTGGATTCTCAGGCGCAGATATTGCCAACGTATGCAATGAAGCCGCTCTGATAGCTGCAAGAAAGAACAAGTCTCTTATAGACAAGCAGGATTTTCTTGACGCAGTTGACAGGATAGTAGGCGGTCTTGAGAAAAAGAGCAGGATTTTCAAACCTGAAGAGAAGAAAACCACTGCTTATCATGAAGCAGGCCACGCTGTTGTAAGCTGGTTCCTTAAAAATGCCAACCCTGTGTTCAAAGTAACAATCATTCCCAGAGGCGTATCACTAGGAGCAACATGGTACCTGCCGGAAGAAAGACTCCTGAGCACGAAGGAACAGTTGCTTGTGGAAATGGCTTCGCTTATGGGAGGACGCGCAGCAGAGGAAATAATCAACGGCACAATAGCAACAGGTGCCTTGAATGACCTTGAAAGGGCTACAAAACTCGCATATGCAATGGTTACATATTATGGTATGAGCGAGAAAATAGGTCATCTGTCATATTATGACTCCCAGCAGATGCCAATGTACGAAAAGCCTTACAGCGAGCAGACAGCTCAGCTTATTGATTCCGAAGCTAAACTTCTGCTCAATCAGGCACATCAGACCGCTCTCTCCATTATAAAGGAGCACAACGATGGTTTCGTTGAACTGGCTGAACTGCTGATTAGCCGCGAGGTTATTTTCAGCGAGGATCTGGAACGTATTTTCGGTCCACGGGCATGCGATGCAAAAGATACTGAAAACAAGATAACTGAAACAA
>JAZRWT010000057.1:0-5294 GCA_045599845.1 Candidatus Egerieisoma sp.
CGCTTTTCAAAAGCGGATGCAAATATAGCAGAATTTTTTCATATTTCAAACAATACTCACCAATTCGTTGAAAGTGTCAATCAAATAATCAGGTGAGGACTCCTGAAGTCTTGAACGCGAATGGTTGCCGTAAGTGACCCCGCAGGTTCTGCATCCCGCACGGCGGCCCATTTCCAGATCATAAGTTGTATCCCCTACCATAAGTGTTGTACAGGCCTTGGAGCCAAGCAGCCGGAGTGCCTCAAGCGCCATGTCCGGTGATGGTTTTGCTGCAAGGCCATTGTCAACTGTAACTATCGCAGTGAAATAGTGCCTTAGATTTCTGGAGTCAAGCATGGAATTTAGAGAAGCGGCTGATCTTGATGTGGCTATTCCCATTTTTATTCCTTTCGAGTGGAATGCAGCCAGAGTTTCGGGTACACCATTGAAATACTTGGTAACGCTCAATGATTCATCGAATATCTTCCTGTACAGTATCACGGCCTGCTGAGCCTGCTCACTGCTGAGATTGCCATCCAGACGCAGGCAGTCAAGCAGTGGAAGCCCTATGTTGGAGCGTATCAGTTCTTCAGATACGTTGTCTATTCCATATCTTTTCAGAGTTTCCTTGGTTACAAATACAATATACGGTGCAGTATCGGCCAAGGTCCCGTCAAAGTCAAAGATTACTGTGTCAATCTTCATCTTATAGTTCTCTGTTTATGCAAAATTAGCAATTAATGGACATAAAAGATGCCTTTGGCTTACTTTTTGAAGCTGATGGCTCTGTTTAAATGATAAAACTATGATGAAGAAATTATTTTTGGTTTGCTGCATTGCGTTCGCAGCTATGGTTATCTGCTCATCCTGCAGCAGTGACAACAAGGAAGGCACACACAAGTACATCATCAACTTTGGAAGATCGCGCGTGGAAAACAAACAGGCATATGACCAGATTATGGCTGAAATAGGCAAAGATCCTTATTTCTCTTCACAGCCTCAATATACAGGCAAATTCTATGATTGCACTGAGAAGGCCATAGAGGAATTCAAGCAGCACTGCAATGCGCTTGACAAGCAATATATCTGCTCATTGCTCACGAACCCGTTCGATGACAGGATAGTGATTGACTTCTGGTCATGTGATCCATTACAGAACTGGATATCCGTGATATTCACTCCTGATATGATGGATATACGTGATGGTGAGGTCCACGACTAGAAACTGTAGCTTACAGTTCCCACCATATTGAATCCGCGGCATGGAATACCTTTAAGCAGCTGTCCGCCTCTGTCATATTTACTGTTGAACAGATTGTTCAGATCAAGTTTGGCACTCAAACCGAACTTTGATGTCCATTCAGCTCCAACACCGAATATAGCAACGGCGGATTGCTCGTATAATGACAGGTTCTGATATATCAACTTTTCTATAAGATTGTTGTTCAGACAGTTGAATGATGACTGAGCATGCATGTTGGCAAAAACCCTGAAACTGCCGGCTTTGGTTGCAGGGAGTTTCTGAGCAACGGTCAGATTTACAAGGAAATCAGGCACGTTGCTTATGCTGTGCTCCTCGGATTCAAAGTTCTCAACTTTGAAAGGATACTGATAGGTGAGGTTCAAATTGATGAACGTACGCTCGCCATCATGCTGCAGTGTGTTCTCAATGCCGCCTATATTTATTTTACCTGCATTGGCAAACAATGTTGATTTGATACCTTCTTCAGAAACATCCAATGAAGGATTGATATATACCATATCAGAAATCCTGTTGTAGAACAGGTTAATCTCGTATTTGATCTTGCTCTTCTTCCAATTGAAATTTGCGGACAGCTGGTAGGCATCCATCTTTTCAGGGTTGAGGCCATCTCCACCTGAAAATATAGGTATAAGCGAGCCTCTGAAGAAAAATGGAGCGTCAACAAACGAGTGTGAATAACCTGCTTTCAAGCTCAGAATGTCATTCGGCAGCCAGATAAGTGACACCCTTGGAGAGAAGGTATCCAGTTTACGCTTGTTGTAACGTATTTTATGGTCGTACCTCAAGCCGCCGTTCAAAATGAATTTCCTGGTGAAATTATGTTTGAGTTGAAGGAAAGTTGAAAGAACATTTTCAGGATCGTTGATAAAGACATTGTTCTTGGTATTGTTAATCTGTCCGAAATCAGCTCCTATATACAGGCAGGCATCTGAAAGAAAACTTGTTTCATACTGAACACCAAGGAGAGCTGAACCGCTCATGCCGTTTGAGAACTTGTAATTGTAGTTGCCGCTCACCGAACCTCCGAAAGCAAAATTCTCCCAATTCACACACTGCCATACGCCCCTTGTCTTTACAGACCCGAGTCCCATTAGAGCGGCCAGCAGCTCTGAATATTGATATGGTATGGTGTCGCCAAGAGAATTATACATCTGAACCTTTTCAAAGGTAGCAAAGGCATTGCCATCTATTGAGAAGTTTTCCCATGAATGTGAATAATCCGCATCAAGTCTTATATTGGTTTTGGAAACGCCCGGTCTGTTGCCGCCTATCTTTGAATAATTATCGTATGAGAAAATATCCGTAAGGCCTATGAGATTGTAATATGGAACTGATTTGCCGTGATTTGCATTCACTTCAAGCTTGAAATCGTCCCAATGGGCCTTGGCTCCCAGATCAAAAACAGGTTTGCTGTTGAAACCGTTTATATAATGGGTGGTTCCGGACAGCACGTCCTTTTCGCCAGTACTGCTTGTAAGGGAAAACCAAGCCATGAAATCCGTTTTCAAATTTCCCTTGCCAACAAGTATGGAAGGATTGATGTATTTGTACTTCCCAACACTCAAACTCACTTTGGCTCCATCTATATCAAAACCGGATTTTGTAATTATGTTCACTACAGCTGTAAGTGCAACGTTGCCGTACAAGGAAGATGCAGGACCGCGCAGAACCTCTATCTGCTTGATTTTATCAAGGCTGTTGCGATAATCGAACGGGGATGCATTGGTAGTGGCGCTGTTCATTCTGTGTCCGTCTACAAGAACCAGTATGGTTTCCTGACTCAGTCCGAACACTCCGCGCATTGCATTGTTCTCCTCAACACTGCCTATCTGTGAAAAGCCCGGAAGATAGAGCAACAGGACATCTGCCAGAGAATGTCCGCCGGAAGCCTTTATCATATCCTCAGTAATGAGTGTAACAGGAACAGGAACCTCCTCTATGGACTCGGCGAATTTTGATGCCGTGCTCACCTTGATTCCTTCTTTCTTTATTTTTTCAAGAAGGTCCGCAAATCTCGGAGAATCCTCGTATGGATTATAGAAAGGATTTGCTTCCAGCAATTTTGATGCATAGAATACGGTTTCTTCCTCGCGCTCCAACTGCATATTGCTCAATGCAAGTATTCTGTAAGCTCTTTCCCTGTCATTCAGTTTTATGCTGCGAATATTTACTGCAAGCAAAGAGTCGGCTATTTCAAAACGGCCGGTTTCATATGCAAGGCTTGCCTTGTTCAATATTTCGTCTATATTCTGGGCCTTTATTTGTGGAGTTGGAAACAACGCCAGCAATCCCAGCAACAATATTGTATGTTTCATCTATCTGCAGATTTTTACCGGAATTTTAAAAGTTATTGTTGTACCGGTACCAGACTCAGTATCGCACAGCATGGTGCCATTGTGATTATCCTCTATTAAAGAACGTATGATACCCATTCCCAGTCCGGTTCCCTGACCTGCCGGTTTTGTAGTGAAGAAGTTTTCAAAAATCTTAGCCTTAATTTCAGGAGTCATGCCCATTCCGTTATCTGTAATGGCTATGGTAAGCACATTATTGGAATCCATGGAAACTTCTGCCCGCACTGAAGGGGAGTAAGAGTTACCTTCCTTTCCGGCCCTCTCCTTGAGAGTGTAACATGCATTGTTCATCACGTTGAGCACAGCTCTGCTTATGTCCTGTGGAATAAGCATGAGCTTGGGCATATTCTCCTGATATTCTTCATGAATGGAGATGTTGAATGACTTGTCATTCGCGCGCATGGAATGATAACTCAACCAAATATATTCATGTACGAGAGCACACACGTCAGTTGGCATGAACTCACCGCTTTTTCCGCGGCTCTGAAGCAGGATGCCCCTTATTATACTTATAGCCCTTTCACCGTGGGAAAGTATTTTTGACATATTTTCCTTCAAGTCAGCACAAATGTCCTCAACATCTTCCAGATCTGCTTTATCGAATTTGCTGCTGTTGTCATCCACAATTTCCATAAGATCGTCAAGCAGTTTTGCAGACATCTTGCTGAAATTTATTACAAAATTCAGCGGATTCTGAACCTCGTGTGATATTCCGGCACTCAAAAGTCCAAGTGAAGCCAGCTTTTCCTGATTTCGCATCTGCTCCTGCAGAGTCTCCACCTGCAAGCGCAAATCATTCATTTCATCTGAATCGTTCATAAACGTTATTTTAAAACAATTGTGAATTCTGTGTATTCATCCTTCACGGAATCTGCCTTTATGCTTCCACCAACATCCTGGACTATCATCTGTGACAGATACAATCCAACTCCGGGCGCCTCGGCTGTAGGCTTGGTAGTGAAGAAAGGATCGAATATCTTGTCCATGATGCTGCTTTCTATTCCAATTCCGTTGTCCCTTACAGCAATCTCGGCGATTCTGTCCTGAGCCTCCGCATTGCGGACAGTCATTATTATTTCAGGCATGTATGAGCTGGAATGGCCTTCAGTCCTAATCTTGTCGGCCTTTTTCTTTACTGCGTAAATACTGTTGGCCAGCATGATTCCAAGCACTTTGTTCATCTGAGCCGGCACAATGTTCACTTTTACATCCTGATCTGCAGCATTCAATCCTACCTTTACATTATAGGAAGCAATATCCTTGGAATAATACTGAGAGAAAGTATTTATGGTCTGCTGGCACAAAGGGGCAAGGAGCACCTCCTCTATATTTCCTGAACGCTCCTTCAACAGTTCCTCCATAGCCTTGAGTATTCTGGTGGTGGATATACCGTGCTGCTCTATCTTTTCAAGATTGGTGTTCATCATATTCACTATATCCATTGAATCCTCATAAATATCTTCGGTCATCTGTTCCTGATCATCTTCAAGATTCTCCCTGAGATCCTTGGTAAGGCCTGTGGTAAGATGTGCAAAATTGTTGATATAGTTCATTGGATTGAGAATTCTGTCAATCAATCCTTTCGTAAGCTGTCCAACCGTTGCTTCACGTTCCTTGCGCAAAAGCTTGTCCTGTGCATCCTTAAGTTCCTGTGTCCTTTCATCAACGACTTTCTCCAACCTCATCTGCTCAACTTT
>JAZRWT010000058.1:0-26866 GCA_045599845.1 Candidatus Egerieisoma sp.
TGTCCTTGAGGAACTGTCTCAAAGCCTCGAGCTTCTGCGAGCTGTAACCTAAAGACTCAGGAAGCGCTTCCTCCCAATCCTTGCCCGGATAATCAGGAAGATGCCAATGTCCGCACAAGTATTCAGGAATGTGCTCCTCAAATGTATATGTATACCCTGCGCTTATACCCATTCCCCTGAAATCGTGCAGAAGAATATGTTCAGCCCCATCTTTCTCAAAAGTATATTCAATCCTCATCTTCTTGCCGTTCAGTCCTTTGCAAGGCGAAAGCAAAAGCCTTATTTCTGAAACCTCATTGGAAATGAAAGTGTCTTCTTCCGCATTCCATACAGGATTGTCAAAATCTGCGACCTCCTCCAGGGTCCTGACCTGTATCCTTTTTATTTTACTATCCTTGAAAAGCGGGCATTCCGAGCTGAGCCTTATGACAAAGCATACGCTGTTCTTGATGGAATAGTCATTGGCATGGACTTCTGTTGAGAATCCGAATGAAAATAGCAGCATGATAATGGCTGCAAGGCTGAGTAATTTCTTCATGATTAATTTTGATGAACAATATTCAAAGTTAAGCTTTACCAAGCAGAAATCCAATCTGCATGCCCGGTTTCTTAAGAACATTACTCCACCCTTTCCTGAAAGATGAACTGCTCCGCTGCTTGCCAATGAAAGAAGAATTGGATACCTTTGCTCCACATGAATGGGAAAGTTCAGATAATGGGAATCATCAACCTCAACGATGATTCATTCTACGCCTCAAGCCGCTGCTCCAGTTCCGCATTCGGGCACAGATTGGAAGCCATGCTCAATGAAGGAGCCGATATCATTGACATTGGGGCCGTGTCATCACGCCCTGGAGCCTCTTTCCCCAACACGAATGAGGAATGGCGCAGGCTCCGCGAGCCGCTTGAAATAATAAAAAGCTTCCAGCTGCCTGAAGCCAGCCTTTCCATTGACACTTTCCGCCCTGAAATTGTTGAAAGGGCCGCTTCCCTGCTTGGCCATGGGTTCATTGTCAACGATATTTCCTGTGGCACAGGCTTTGCCACCACCGCCGCCAACAATAACAATAACAATAACAATAACAATAACAATAACAATAACAATAACAATAATAACAACAACAATAACAATAACAATAACAATAACAACAACAACAATCCAACTGGCATTTACGCTCCTCCCTTCAGCAATATGCTGGAACTGGTAGGTAAATATCATTTTCCATACATAGCAATGCATATCAAGGGCACTCCGCAAACCATGCAGAGCATGTGCTATTACCCGGATGGTGTAGTGAATGAAGTGAAACAATATTTCAAGGATTTTGAAAGGACGGCCCTTTCCTATGGAATACAGGACTTCATAGTTGACCCGGGCTTCGGCTTCACTAAGACAATGGAGCAGAACTGGGAGCTGTTCAATGCCATTCCGGAGCTGAAACAAAGCACAGGCAAAAGAATTCTTGTTGGAATATCCAGAAAATCAATGATATACAAACCATTGGACCTGACACCGGAACAAGCGCTGGAAGCAAGCGTAAAAGCAAACGTTAAAGCCGTGGAACTTGGTGCTGACATACTCCGCGTTCACGATGTGGCCCCAACCATCAACGCACTGCGGTACTCACAGACAGGTGTTTTACAATAGTTTGAAAAGGACGAGTGAGAACGGGAAGCCTTATTTCGGTAAGTGGTTCTCAATAAACTGCTATTAAAGTGCTTCAAGCAGGTGTGCTTGAGAACCGGACCTAATTGTCTTCCGGCCGTTCGTGAAGAACGGCTTTTCTTAAGGGGTGCTTGAGAACCGTACCAATTGTCTTCCGGATGTTCGTGAAGAACGGCTTTTCTTAAGGGGTGCCTGAGAACCGGACCTAATTGTCTTCCGGCCGTTCGTGAAGAACGGCTTTTCTTAAGCAGGAAGGCTTGCGAACCAGACCTAATTGTCTTCCGGCCGTTCGTGAAGAACGGCTTTTCTGAGCTCGAAGTTCTGTCCAAGATAGCGTTTTCTCACTTCAGGGTTGTTGGCAAGTTCCTCAGGAGTGCCGCTCACAAGTATGGAACCTTCATAAAGCAGATATGCGCGGTCTGTAATGGCCAGGGTCTCGTGAACATTGTGGTCTGTTATGACTATGCCAATGTTCTTCTTTTTCAGTTTGGCAATAATGTGCTGGATGTCCTCAACAGCAATAGGGTCAACTCCGGCAAAAGGCTCGTCAAGCAGGATGAACTTGGGATCTATCGCAAGTGCCCTGGCAATTTCGCAACGCCTTCTCTCGCCGCCGGAAAGCTGTATTCCGTAACTCTTCCTCACTTTCTGCAAGCCGAACTCCACTATCAGACTTTCAAGTTTCTCCACACGCTGCTCGGGAGTGATATGCTTGGCCAGCTGCATAACCGACATTATATTATCTTCAACCGTCATTTTCCTGAACACAGAGGCCTCCTGCGCAAGATAGCCCACGCCCTTCTGTGAACGCTGGTACATAGGCAGGTCTGTAAGTTCCTCATCGTCAAGGAATATTCTTCCGTCATTCGGTTTTATAAGTCCGGTTATCATATAGAAACTGGTGGTCTTCCCGGCTCCGTTTGGACCAAGCAGACCAACAATCTCGCCCTGCTCCACTTCTATGGACGCACCTTTCACTACGGTACGCATGCCATATTTCTTAACAAGATTCTGTGTATATAGTTTCATATCTTCTTACTTCAAATCAAGCTCAAGTTCCTTTTTAAATTGTGCATATTCAGGAAACTCCCTACGAAGATGGGCATCCTTTTCAACGGGCATATACGGTGCCCTTGGTTTTTCCTCCGTGCCCGGAGCATTCATTTCAACAAGCAGCTTGAGAGCGGAATTGTTGAGCGTTTCCTTGAGTATGCCTTCAAGCGTTAACAATATCTTTTTCTCAATCCATGATTTCTGTGCGCTGTTTGTCACAGGAAATACAATTGTTGTGCCATTTTCCTTGATACGTGGATTCGTAGCCTTTATTGCAGCCACCAGATTCGGATATCTTGAGACCTGAGGATCCTCGGTCATCTTCAACCATGCCTTTGCCAGACCATCGCCAGTGATACGGCTGCTATGTTCTGCCTCCGCCTTTGCCTTGGCCTGCTCCTCCTCATCGATGGACATGCTCCCGAGCATACCGCTAATGGACATCCCTGCACTTACCTTCTTAGGTTCAGATCCGGCATCTTCCATCTTCAAGCGAATGGTTTCCACCGCAGGTTCAACTACCGGAATTTCAGGCACTGCCGATGGTGCCGCTGCTGGAACTGATGCTGGTATCACAGCAGGAGCTGCTGCAACAACTGCCTCATGAGCTGTTTCAGGCACTGCCGATGGTACGGTTGCAGGCGCTGTTGCAGGAACAACAGCAGGAGATGCCTCAACTGCCGCTGATGATGCAACTTCAGGAACTGATACAGGAACCACTACAGCGGCGGCTGCAGGAGCTGGTTCTGGAACTATCGCAGGTGTATGAACTTCAGGGGATGGTTGGGCAACCGCTGCTGGTACTGCTGGAACCGGAGTTGTTGCAACTGCTGCAGGGGCCGGAACTTTTGAAACTGCAGCATGAACTGGTGCAGAAGCCGGTGCAGGAACTATCGCAGGTGTATGAACTTCAGGGGATGGTTGGGCAACCGCTGCTGGAACTGCTGGAACCGGAGTTGTTGCAACTGCTGCAGGGGCCGGAACTTTTGGAACTGCTGCAGGAACTGGTGCAGGAGCTGCCTTTGGAACTATCGCAGGTGGAATATTAGAGATGGTTTCTGGCAGAGGGGCTGCAAGGCTGGCGAGTTTGACAAGAAGGAACTCTACCAGAAGTCGCTGGCTCGGACTGTTCCTGTACTCGGACTCGCACTTGGTGGTAAGGGTCAGGGCATCGAAGAGGTATTTTACGCTGCACAAGGATGCCTGCTCCACATATTTGGCAGCTATAGTCCTGGAACACTCAAGAAGCTTTGCAGTTGAACTGTCCTTGCATACAAGCAGATTCCTTATGTGGCTGGAAAGGCCGCTCACGAAATATTGGGCGTTGAATCCTTTGGCAAGCACTTCATCAAAGAGAAGAAGGCTCTTTGCGTACTGGCCGCTCAGGCTGCTGCGGACAATATTGAAATAGTAATCATAATCAAGCACGTTCAGGTTCTTGATAACCTGGGCGTAACTTATATTGTTGCCACAGAAAGCCACTGTCTGGTCAAAGAGCGTGAGTGCATCGCGCATGGCTCCGTCTGCCTTGAGGGCTATCACGTGCATGCTTTCATCGTCTATTGAAACCGATTCCTTTGCGGCTATGCTTCTGAGATTGCGCACTATGTCCTCAACTCCAATACGTTTGAAATCGTAAGTCTGGCAACGGCTCAGGATAGTTGGAAGTATCTTGTGCTTTTCAGTTGTTGCAAGAATGAAGATAGCATACTCAGGCGGCTCCTCCAGCGTCTTGAGGAAAGCGTTGAACGCTGCCTGCGAGAGCATGTGCACCTCATCTATTATATATACACTGTATCGGCCGATTTGAGGCGGTATCTGCACTTTGTCTGTAAGTTCCCTTATGTCGTCAACGGAATTGTTAGAGGCGGCATCGAGCTCGTGTATGCAGTATGAGCGCCCTTGAGCAAAAGATTCGCAGCTCTCGCACCTGCCGCAAGGCTCCATATCAGGACCTGGATTAGAGCAATTTATTATACGGGCGAATATTCTTGCCGATGTTGTCTTGCCCACTCCCCTTGGACCGCAGAAGAGATAAGCATGAGCCAGCTGACCCCTCTGTATGGAATTCTTGAGCGTGGTTGCAATGGCATCCTGCCCTATGAGGGTTGAAAAACTCTGAGGCCTGTATTTTCTTGCTGATACAATGTAATTTTCCATAAGTTCAATATTTTACTCAGCTTTCATTCCCAGCCAACCGGCAAGAGTGATTATGGCCTGTGTCATATCGGCTTCCGGCAGATTGAGTATCCTGGCCCTGTGCCCCTGCTCCTTTGTGTTCACATAAAGAATCATTGACCTGCGCCCCTCACCCTTTGCCTTGAGCTTTTCATTCTCCACAGGTGCCTGTGGCATAACGCTGCTCCAAGGGTCACATAGGCCATAGATGAACATCATTCTGTTGTCTGTCCTTTCAAGAAAGGCATTTATATCGTTGCAAAGATAAGAATCAAACTCAAATTCCTGAGTTGTAGGGAGCATTATTCTTCTCATATATTGGCTGGCGTCATTTATTGAGAGGAGGCCCTTGAAAGGCTCGGTGTCATATCCGTAATAGCCCAGTTCCTTCACCGCCTGAACATAGAAAGGGGAGCTCTGCTTGTCCTTGGCAAAATAATCACTGCCGGCAACCAACTGCAGATAATCGAACATGGCTTCATCTGAAATGTTTTCCAATGAAGGGATATCCTTTGTCTTGCGCCCCCACTGCCAGAATGCAAAAGGAAATTCAAGGACTGTCATGTCAAGCACCTCGCTTATTGGAACCCTGAACTCCCAGTTTTCCTTCTGAGCCTTTGCCTCAAGCAGTTTCTCCATTGACTGGCGATGGCCAAGCACAGCTTTCTGGAACTCCAGTATCTTTTCCCTGTCCTTTGCCGTGGCAACCTTATCCCTGAGGAATGGCTGGTGGCGTCCGTCGTTCACTCCGCGGCACACAGGGCCCACATACGGAACGGAAACATCCATGTCCTGAGGATAGTAAGCGGTATAGAACATTGCTGTCTGACCGCCCTTGCTTATTCCCGTAGCAATCCACTTGCCGGTGTAGATATGTCTGAGAAGCCTGTTCACATTGTGATGGTCTGCGGCTGCCTGCTTTGCTGTCATATAGTCCCAGTTCAGATTCTCCATGCCAACAGGGTTGCCCATGGCGTCCTGCCACATTGCGTCCTTCCCATCATTGAGCTTGAACTTTGCAATATGAGGGACTGATCTGCCGAAATAGCGGTGCTCCACCTCAACCATGTTCGTTCTGAACATTGTTGAAAGTTCGTTGTTGTATCCCGGATTTGCCCCGCGTCCTGTGTAGCCTTCGGTCACCTGCACCATAGGGCTTGCACAGTCAACGTGCATAAGGACAATCTGCTGCTCGAATGTTCCAAGTTCCGGATTGTTGTGGTCAACAGGCTGCTCCAGCATTATCAATATTTTATAATGATACAGCCCCTCGAGCTTGGGCGATATGGCAAGCGTTGTGTCCGCCTGCACTATTTTCAATCCTTCAGCCTGCGCCGCGGCATGAAGCCTTGCAAGCATTTCCTTTTTCGAAATATCCTGAGCGCCGGCAAATGTGTTCAGGGCCAGCGCAAAGACAAGGAACAGAACAAAACTTTTCTTCATAACAGTATCAATCTTCCAGTTTATAATGAGGTCCTATTACAACCCGTATGCTTCCGGGAACAAGTTCGAAACTGAACGGAGATTCTCCCACAGCCTCCCCGTCTATCTCTATCCTTGTTTCGGGCTTGGTTTCAATTTCTATTGTCTTTGCCTGAGTGTGCAGGACATCAGGCACGTCATATATGGAGCCGGAGTAAAGAAGGCGGAAATTCCTTATTATTTTCAGCTTGCTCATTTTCCTTATTATGGTAAGGTCCATGAGGCCGTCATCTATCTTTGCCTGAGGGGTCTGCTGCATGCCTCCGCCGTTGTATTTGCCAATGCCCACGGCTCCGGAAAACACCGGTCCTTCATAAAAGAGCCTGCCATCGGCCATGATTCTGAAATGCTTGGCCCTGTATGCGGCAAAGGTTGAAAGCGTGCTCCTTATATACAACCATCGCCCGTACTTGCCGTTGTCCTTAAGTTTGTTGTATTTCAGGTTAACTATTGCATCATACCCAAGGCCTGCCACATTGGCCATGTACCGTATGTGGTCAACCATGGTTTCATAGAAGCTCACTTTGGCAACGTCCTGGATAACTGTCTTTCTCTCCACCAGGGATTCAACCGCCTCCGAATAGGTTTTGCTTATGCCGAACATCCTTATCCAGTCATTGCCGGTTCCGGTTGGTATCACCGCAAGGTGTATATCCGTTGTGGGAGCTGCCTTCTGGATGAAAATGCCGTTCACAACTTCGTGAACGGTTCCGTCTCCGCCAATGGCCACTATGTGCCTGAAACCATCGTTTATGGCCTTTACAGTCAACTCTATGGCATGATATTTGTGTTCCGTGAAAAGGCAGGTGAAGTTCAGACCGCTGGCATACATCCTGTTAGATATTGCCGGCCAGTCTTTCAGGCCCCGGCCGCTTCCGGCTTTGGGATTGACTATCACCATCCAACGTGGTTCTTCCATTTGTTTATAACTTTTGAATACAAAATTAACAAAAACTACCGGCATTAAAAAGGATTTGTTATTTTTGCAAAAATGAAATATTGTATGGGAAAGACAATAGCAATAGCCAACCAGAAAGGTGGAGTGGGTAAAACAACAACAGCAATAAATCTGGCTGCCAGTCTTGCCGTTCTTGACAACAAAGTACTGCTCATAGACGCAGACCCACAGGCCAACAGCACCTCAGGCTTGAATTTCAATCCTGATTCAGAAAACGGAGCAAGCTTGTACGAAGTGCTTATATGCAAGAAATCTCTTGAAAGCATAATACTTGATTCAGAAATAGCAAAGCTCAAGCTCGCGCCATCCCACATAAATCTGGTAGGCGCCGAAATAGAGATGCTGCAGATGGATAACAGGGAAACCATTCTGAGGAATGCCATTGCAGGAATCAAGGACCAGTATGATTACATAATCATTGACTGCTCTCCTTCTCTCGGGCTCATTACCGTGAACACCCTTACGGCCGCTGACTCGGTAATCATTCCTGTGCAGTGCGAGTATTTTGCGCTGGAGGGTCTTGGCAAGCTTCTGAACACCTTGCAGATTGTACAGTCAAGGCTCAATCCTTCGCTGGAAATCGAGGGCTTCCTGCTTACAATGTACAATGGAATACTCAAATCGGCCAATCAGGTTGTTGAAGACGTGAGGAAGCATTTCGGAGCAATGGTATTCAACACAACCATAGCAAGGAACGTTAGACTTTCCGAGGCACCGAGCCATGGAAAGCCTGTGATCCTTTATGATGCCATGTCAATCGGAGCTAACAATTATTTAAACCTGGCCAAGGAACTGTTGTCTAAAAATCAAAATACCAAATAAAAAAGGAGAGGAATCTTATGCCAAAAACACCAACGGGTCTGGGCAGAGGATTGGATGCGCTCATACCAAACAATTTGCAGTCACAGAGGCAAGCCAATCCAGCTTCACAGCCAAGCCTCACCTCCATAAGTTTCATAAGCCTGGATCTCATTGAGGTGAATCCTTTCCAGCCTCGTACCGAGTTCAACGGGCAGGCACTTGAGGAACTGGCCATGTCAATCTCCCAGATGGGACTTATCCAGCCTGTAACCCTGCGTCCCATAGCAGACGGGAAATATCAGATAATAAGCGGAGAAAGGCGCTGGCGCGCTTCAAAGATGGCCGGATTGAAGGAGATTCCGGCATATATAAGGAAAACGGACGACAATGGAATGCTTGAAATGGCCATTGTTGAAAACATACAGCGCGAGAATCTCAATCCCATTGAAATCGCACTTTCATTCCAGAGGCTTATTGAAGAATGCAAGCTCACACAGGAGGAAATGGCGGCCAGGGTTGGAAAGAAGAGGGCCAGCGTGGCCAATTATCTCCGTTTGCTCAAGCTCCCTGCTCCAATCCAGCTGGCCCTGAGTCAGGACAAGCTCAGCATGGGACACGCCAAATGCATTCTTGGTCTGGAAAAGGAGAAGGACCAGTTGAAAATGGCAAACGCCATCATTGAAAAAGGACTTTCGGTAAGGGCTGTAGAGGCCATGATAAGGAAAATCACTGAAAGGCGCCTCAATGCCGCCTCAAAGGAAAATTCCACAGCCAATGACAACGAGACCTATGAGCTCCCTGAATATTACTTCAAGCTGGTAGATTCTCTTGGTAAATTCTTCAACAACAATATAAATGTAAACCGCAACAGGAACGGTAAGGGAAGTTTGACCATAAACTTCGATTCCGATTCCCAGGTGAGCCTGTTCATGGAAGCTCTGGAGAAGGCGGGACTCTGATTCAAGGATATGCGCAAAGGACATTTTACATTCTTCTTCACAGCCCTGATTGCTTCCATTGGTCTGCTTTGCGCTTCAATGCTTCCCGCTTACGGCCAGTTCAATCTTTCCGAAGGTGCTTTCACCCCGCAGGGAGTGCCTGGCAGCAACATGAACAACAACGGCTATCCGCAGAACGACACCACAAGTTACAACAATGGCAGCAATGGTCCAACGTTCACCATTGGAGATTATTTTCACGGACTTTCCATAAAGGACTCCCTTAAAGTGCAGCACGTGTTCACAGGGTCTCTTCTTATGCCCGGCACCGCGCAGTACTACAACGGGCAGACTTGGAAGATGCCTGTAATCTACGGACTGCTTGGAGGATGCATAGGCGGGGCCATTGCCAGCAAGGAACACCGCACTCCATTCATAATAGGAGCAGCCGCCACCTATCTGGCATCAGTGATAGATGGAGTTGTATGCTACAAGAGCGATGTAACCCCGCTCCCGGCAAGACACACCATATATTCCACCCTGCTTCCAGGCTGGGGCCAGGCCGCTAACGGAGACTACTGGAAAATTCCAATATTCTACGCAGGCTTTGCCGCAACTGCATATTTCTGGGCAACAAACCAGAAGCAGTACAACAGATACAAGAATTACCTTCTCCACCCTGACGAATACCATGGTTCCCTGAGCGAGAAGGACCTTATCTGGTACAGGGACAAACACAGGCGATACCGCGATTATTCCATACTGGGCACTGCACTTGTATATATTCTCAACATTATTGATGCCAATGTATTCGCACACATGAGCAGTTTCGACATCTCGGATGACATGGGAATAAGCGTGGCCCCAAGCATAATAGAAACCAATGTACAGACCATTCAGACGGCGGATATGAGCCAGGTTCCAGCCGAACCTGCCATAGGACTGACATTGGGCATAACATTTTAAAAAAGAACGGACATGAAAAGCAAAATAACAATCATAGCAATTGCACTTGTACTGGCGCTCTTCACATATTCTACCAGTTCCTCAGCGGCGCAGCAGAAGCAGAAAAGGCTGAGCAGGAAGGAACTGCAACGCGAAGTTGACAGGTTGAGATATATGGTTGACTCCCTCATGCTGCTTTCAAATGATACAACAGCTGCCCAGGAACCTGAAGATTCCCTGAACCCGGGCGGACTAGAGAGCATGAAGTCCGAATTTTTCGAGAATCCCAATCCGGGCGAGAACATTGATTCTCTCATAGCCCTGTGGTACAGCCGTAGAATAAACCTTCCCGATGAAATTCTGGAAGCGGATTCGGTTATTTACCAATCTAACATCCCCGATTCCGTTTACATACGCAAAATCAAGAAACTGAATTCATACATTCCAATACCATATAATGAAATAGTAAGGAACCGCATTATCCTTTACACAGAAAGGATGCCTAAGTTCAGCGCAAAGGTTCTGGCTTTGGGAGAATATTATCTTCCTATATTCGAGGAGATTTTCGACAAATACGGATTGCCTAAGGAACTCAAGGCAATGGCCATAATAGAATCCGGTTTCAATCCTGTTGCAAGGTCAAGGGTGAGGGCCATGGGCATGTGGCAGTTCATGTACCGCACCGGCAGAATGTACGGGCTTACAATGAATTCATACGTTGACGAGCGCCTTGATCCAATCAAGGCATGTGATGCAGCCGCAAGATACCTCAGGGACTCATACATAGTGTTCGGAGACTGGGCGCTTGCCATATCTTCATATAACTGCGGTTCAGGCAACGTTCTCAAGGCAATAAGGCGTTGCGGAGGTTCAACTAAATTCTGGGACCTGTACAGATACCTTCCACGGGAGACAAGAGGCTACGTACCCGCATTCGTTGGTGCTTTGTACCTGCTCAAATACTACAAGGACTATAACATAGTACCTGAAGCCCCTTATTCACTGCCTCCTCAGGTTGATACCTTTGAAATAAAGAAGAACCTGCATTTCGGGCAGATTTCTGAACTTGTGGGAGTTCCTATGGAAACTCTGCGCCTGCTTAATCCACAATATATAAAGGATATCATTCCAGGAAATGAAAAGACCTACATCCTAACTATTCCTCACCAATATACCGCCACTTTCGTTGACCACGAGAAAGACATATACAATTACAAGGACTCTGTTTTCTTCAATCCTATAGTTTATTCAAAACTGCAGGAAGAAAGGGCATTGTCCAAGGGCGGTTCCATTGTGCACAGAGTGAAGAAAGGCGAGACCCTGGGCAGGATAGCCGGGAAATACGGTGTGAGCGTATCCCAGATAATGAATTGGAACCATTTGAAGAGCAGCAAGAAATTGAGGATAGGACAAAGGCTTGAAATCTATAGGAACGGAGGTGGTTCGCAGACCAGCGCATCCGGCTCCCCTGCTTACTATACAATAAAGAAAGGTGATACCCTCTCTAAGATTGCCAGCCGCAACAAAACGAGCGTAAACAAGCTTCTAAGGCTGAACAACATGAGTTTGAAATCAAAGTTAATCCCTGGAAAGGAACTGAGAATTAAATGATTAGTAACTTTTTTTTATAAAATTTGTTTGTTTAATGAATTTTATTATATAACTTTGAACTTGAAAATAAAACTCAATATCTTATAGAAATGAAAGAACTTTTAGATCAGATCAAAGTTGAAATCGAAAATTTCACCGTTAATGCAGATGCACAGCTTGTAAAAGGAAATAAGGCAGCCGGCACAAGGGCAAGAAAGGCAGCGTTGAACCTTTCAAAACTCATGAAAGAATTCAGAAAAGTTTCTGTTGAAGCCAGCAAATAAGTTTTCTTTATGATTTAGAACAAGCCTGTAGTCCCTTGGACATGCAGGCTGTTTTTTTGTATATTTGCAGGTTTATTGAACCTTTTTGAATTATCACTTACAAAAGAAAAAGATATGGAATCTACAAACACATTTGCGCAGCTTGAAATAAGTTACAAGAACTGCGTTCATAATTACAGATATTTCAGAAGCAAACTCAAACCTGAAACAAAACTTCTGGTGCTCATCAAAGCCAATGCATACGGACACGGAGCAGTAGAGTTCGCCAGAATCATGGAAAAGGAAGGTGCCGATTACTTTGCTGTAGCCCATCCTTGGGAAGGCATCGAACTCAGGCAGGGAGGCATAAAGATTCCTATCCTCGTGCTCACCACAGGAACTGACTACTACAGGGAGATGGTTGAAAACAGACTTGAGCCAGGCATTCCTAACCTCTACAGCCTTGAATTCTTCACAAACGTACTCAAGGAGATGAACGTGAAGGATTACCCTGTTCACATAAAGCTCGATACCGGCATGCACCGCCTTGGCTTCATGGAAAAGGAGCTTCCTGCTCTGATTGAGAACCTGAAGGCTAACAGCAACGTTCACGTTCAATCAATTTACTCCCACCTCTGCGTGGCCGACATGCCTGAATGGGACGAGTTCACCCTGAGCCAGATAAAGCTTTATCAGAAAATGGCTCCGCAGATTGATGCCATACTTGATTATAAACCTATCCACCACATACTCAATTCAGCAGGCCAGGAAAGGTTCACCGAATACCAGATGGACATGTGCCGTCTTGGAGTGGGAATATACGGGATAAGTTTCGTTGACCAGAACGCCCTCAAGCCTGCCGCTTCCCTCAAATGCAAGATTCTCCAGATAAAGGAACTTGAAATTACAGACGGCACTGTTGGATACGGCCGCTGGGGAAGGCTCCATCCGGAAGGAAAGACAATCATTGCCACTCTCCCGTTGGGATACGCAGATGGTATAAACCGCCACCTTGGCAGAGGCAACGCCAAATTCTGTGTGAACGGCAAGCTTTGTCCTACAATAGGCAACATCTGCATGGACATGTGCATGATTGACATAACAGGCGTTGATGCAAAAGTAGGCGATACCGTAACCATATTCGGAGACAAGCCTCATGCCAATGAGATTGCAGACATCCTTGGCACAATACCTTACGAGGTGTTCACTTCAGTTGCAAGAAGAATCAAGAGGGTTGTTGTTGACTGATAAATGATTTTCAAGCATGATTCTGCTGAGTTTTGACACAGAAGAGTTCGATGTTCCAAAGGAACACGGCGTTGATTTCTCCCTTGAGCAGGGTATGGAAGTGTCTGTTGAGGGCACGTCAAGAATCCTTGACGTGCTTGACAGGACAGGCGTGAAGGCCACTTTCTTCTGCACCGGAAATTTTGTGCGCAATGCTCCGCATATCATGCGCAGGATTATTGAAAGCGGCCACGAAGTTGCGGCGCACGGCGTTGACCACTGGAATCCGCAGGCCGACGATGTTTCACAAGTCAAGCGGATAATAAAGGATGAACTGGGAATAGATGCCAAAGGTTACAGACAGCCAAGAATGTTCCCGGTGAGCAATGAGGCAATAGCCTCCAACGGCTATATTTACAACTCATCACTCAATCCGGCCTTCATTCCGGGAAGATACATGCACCTTGCAACTCCAAGAAAAGCTTTCATGAAGAAAGGCGTGCTGCAAATACCGGCTTCCGTAACCCCTGTCTTCCGTTTCCCGCTTTTCTGGCTCGCGCTTCACAACCTGCCGGAAAGCTTGTACCACCTTCTTGTGAAACGCGTGCTGAAAGATTCGGACTGCTTTGTCACCTATTTCCACCCGTGGGAATTCTGCAATCTCAAGAATCCTTCTTACAGGATGCCTTTCATAATAAAGAACAACAGCGGGCTGGCAATGTGCAGGAGGCTTGAAAATCTAATAGGAATGCTCAAGGCCCATGGTGAACGTTTCGGAACATATACAGAATACTCCATACCAAAAATCAAGGAATTGAACACTGAGAGTTTATGATGAAATTAGGAATAGTCTCGCCGTGCTACAACGAAGAGGAAGTTCTGGCTCAGAGCGCCCTGAGGCTGGAGCAGCTGTTCACAGAGCTTATTGGCAAAGGAAAGATATCACAGGACAGTTTCGTACTTCTTGTCAACGATGGTTCCAAGGACTCCACATGGAGCATAATAGAGCAGTTGCACAAATCAAAGCCATTCATAAAAGGACTTGACCTTGCTCACAACGTAGGTCACCAGTGCGCCCTCATGGCAGGAATGATGACCGCCAAGGATTGGGCCGACGGCCTTGTTACCATAGATGCAGACCTTCAGGATGACCTTGGCTGCATTGAGAAAATGATTGACGCATACAACAACGGGAACGATGTGGTTTACGGTGTTAAAGTCAGCCGAACCGCAGACAGCTTCCTCAAACGCAAAAGCGCCGAAGCTTTCTACAAGCTGCAGATGGGCATGGGTGTTGACACGGTTTACAACCACGCGGATTTCAGATTCCTCAGCCGCAGAGTTCTCCAGGCACTTTCCAATTATCCGGAACGGAATCTTTATTTACGGGGGATGGTTCCACTCATAGGCTTCAAATCCACCACCGTTGATGACATCATTTCTGAAAGGCAGGCAGGTGTTTCAAAATACACTCTTGGCAAAATGATTAATCTGGCCATAGATGGCATAAGCTCATTCAGCACCAAGCCTCTTGGCATGGTTGTGAGCACGGGGATAATCTTCATATTGGTGAGCCTGGCAATAGCCTGCTATGTAATCTACTCACTTATAGTCCATACCGCTGTCCCTGGATGGGCTTCGCTCATGCTAAGCATCTGGTTCGCTGGAGGGGCCGTATTGCTTGCCTTAGGCGTTGTTGGAATGTATGTAGGCAAGATTTATGCGGAAGTGAAACGCCGTCCTTTGTACAATGTCAAGGAAATTCTTGACTGAAAACCTGAACACTGAAATATTTTAAAATAAAACTCCATTTTTTTTTTGCAGAATAAAAAAAATACTTAAATTTGCACTGATTAGCTATTCTAGTGAACGACTCTTATTTTGTGACTTCCAGCGAATTTAACAATATGTTGAGTACGAGTTCTTGAATGGCGTAATGAATTGAAATATATTGAAATAAATCAATTATTATTAACCTAATTTAATTTTACTTTATGAAAAAAGCATTCAAATTCGCATTCGCGCTTTTATGCTGCGCAGTGCTTTTTGTAAGTTGCTCCAAGAATTATGGAGATGACATTGATGCTCTTGATATAAGAGTATCTGCATTGGAGTCTACTGTAAGTGCACTTCAGTCACAGATTAGTGCTGGAGCAGTTATCACAGACGTTACAGCAGTAACCGGTGGTGTTAAGGTTACCCTTTCAAACGGCAACTCTTTCACTATTACCAACGGTCAGGACGGTCAGGACGGTCAGGACGGTAGCGTTGTTACAATAGGTGACAATGGCAACTGGTTCATTGATGGCGTTGACACAGGTCTTGCAGCACAGGGCCCTGCAGGTCAGGATGGTCAGGATGGTCAGGACGGTCAGGATGGTCAGGACGGTGTTTACTATGTTCCTAATGCAGAAACAGGTTGCTTTGATAAAGTTGATCCTAACACAGATCCTGCAACAGTAACTCCAACCGAAATTTCTTTCCTTGCTCCTGGTACAATCACAGCAGTTTATGGTGAGGATGCTATCACATTCTTCAATGTTAAGGGTTATGAGGGTGGCCTTGTAATCAACCTCGCACAGGAAATCGGTTATATTTCATTGTATTCAGATGAAAATTGGATGAGAGGAAAGAATTATGGTGAATATACAGTAACTTGCGAGAAAGACAACGAGTTTGTTGCTCCTGATGGTGGCAAATATGTATTCACCAATGGAAAGAACGTTATTGTTGCTGATGATCACATTATTGTTCGTGTATCACCTACAAATGCTAAATTGGATCCTGACAAGATTCATTTCATAGATTCCAAGGGCAATAATCTTGATAACATTATCAAGGTTAAAGGAGTTGAACCATGGGACGTGCTTATTACTGGCATTTATACTACAAAGGGCAACACTTTGAATAACGGCCTTTACAAGATTAAAACAAACTTGCAGGATGTAGTAACTGCTGATGCTTTCAATAAAGCCACAACATATGAGGCTACACCTAGAATCTACCAGAGACTCTTTGCAGTTGCAGTTGACAATGCAAAAGGCGGACAAGCAATTTCAGGCTACGGTGTTGAATTCTATAGGAATGAGGATGATGCTCATGTAGATTTCAATAATCTTACTGTCAACGGAAAGAATATTCAGGATATACATAACCGCTACACAAGATGTGAGGAGTGGAAATCAGAACAGGAACTTCTTAAGCCTGAAATGGTTTGGAAAGGTGAAGCTGCTGTTAAGCCTATCCTTGAACCAGCTGCTGAGAAAAATGTAGAAGAGGGTGATGATCGTTACGATCGAAACAAGATTCTTCCAGTTGTAAAGGGTGAGCCTATCAAGATAGCTTTCGGTTTGGATGCTGATGGCAAAGTTGCTCAAAAGATTAAAGGATTCTATGTAGAACTTGATACAGCAAAGGCTATCTCAAGCTTCCCATCTGAGATCAACGCATGGAAATCTTATCAGTACAAGAATCTCGGTACTCTCATTGATGGTAACGTTGGTGAAATTACTGTTGAGGATATGAACGGTGTAGCAGGTGATGTTATTGGATTCCGTGTTCATGCTGTAAATTTGGATGGTACTTTGGTAGCGCCTTATGGTAGAGCATTCTATGTACAGGTTGGTGACCCAGCTTCTACACGCGAGATTAAACCGGTTGAACTTGTAGCAAATAAAGTAGCAGTAGAATCAGATTACATTGATGTAACAGATGTATTTGAAAACTGCACATCAATTCAGAACTGGAAACTTGTAAACGGAGACGAGGATATTACAGGACAGCAGCCATTTACAATTACTTACTATGATAAGGATAAAAATGAAGTAAATGCATTAAGCAGTTATTCAAAAATCAAGTATGTTACGATTAGCACAAATAACATTGCTAACTATGTTAATGGCAAGACTTATACACAGATGTTGACTCTCCTCAAGAAAGATGAGAATACAGGTATTGATTTCATTCTCAGAACTATCAAGGCTACAGTCACGAAGGTTATGCCTACAGCTTGCGAAACTTTGGCATTCAAGCCAGTTCAGAGTCCGGACGGTGTTCATTACGATGCTTATATGATTCCTACTGATGGTTATAGAGTTTACAGATTGTCAACAACAGGTTATAAGGATCTTAAGAACGTATTTGAAACTATTAAGACAGATGTATTCTTGAAGGTTGCAAATGCTGCAAAGAACACCACAACAGGTAAATATACTGAAACTCTTGTTGTTGATGGAACAAATAACTGGACTCTCGTAGTAGACTCAGCCCTCGTTGGTAAACCTGAAGAGCACGCAGTTGTAGTTTACCAGAAATATCCAAATGTATCAAGGCCTAATGCTGAATCAAATGTTGAAGATTGGGTGACTTCTAATGAGCAGACATTCCAGTTCACATTCAAGTGCTGGGAGCAGGCTAACAAGTATGAGTGGGCTGAAAATGCACAGCCAGTTCTTCAGTGGACAAACGCTGGAAACACTGTTCGCACAAATCTTTCAGATATTATTGTTAAGAACAGCTATGATAACGACAACTTCGGTGGCAACTTGGCAGAGCTCTTAACCAACAAGGGATACTTGGCAATTGATACTGATAAAGATGTAACCCTTACAGTTGACGGTCAATTGAATCCATACTTCAAGGCTTGTATTGAGAGACAATTTGGTCCATACGGTGGAATGAGATTAGTATTCACACAGGTTAACGTTCAGGTTGACTCAGCTCCTATTGCAGACCACGATGAGGTTCTTACATTCTCAGTTAAGGATTCATTCGGTCACAGTACAGAGATTAGTGTGAATGTAACAATCAAGGCTCCTGAAAAGAGATAATTTCTCAAATCTCTTTATAAAAATAGAGTCCGAGTTTTCGGACTCTATTTTTTTTACTATTACGTAGTATATTCGCAGAAGTATCAGTTTTCGTTTTTTCATATTCCATTGCCCCGTAACTATCAAAGCTCCAAGGAACTAATAAAAAGTAGTTTCTAGAATATCTAAAAAAGGAGTCCGGAAATTCCGGACTCCTTTTTTAATTTAAAATTTCAAAAAAAAAGTTGTACAACTTACAGCCACTTCACAAGAGGGAGGTCCTGACGGTGAGGAAGAAGAGGATTCTTAGGATAGATTCTCGTTCCTACCTGATACATTCCTGTTCGTTCAGGAAGAAGTGAGGTCTTGAAAGTTGCTACACAACCTTCAACATTTTCCAAAGTAAACTCAGATACTTCGCGGATATGACTGACACCATTTCCATCAACGGTTGTGAAAAGCATTTCCACGCCAATATGCTCTGGTTTGATACGTCCCAGGTCAACTACTACCTCGCTCTGCAGTTTGTCGTTTGGAGAGAGGGAATATGAAGCGTCAGGGCGTCTGTAGGAAAGTACTCTAATGTTATTCCATTCGTTTCGCATCATCTGTTTCCAATCTGCTATTTCCTTTACCAGGCGGCAGTCTTCAGCACTGAGTTGGGTGTATCGCTTGCTTTGAGGAATATAGTATTGATTGCAATAATCCGTAAGCATTCTGTTAGTTGTGAAATTGCTTGCAACCTGGGCAATGGTATTTTTTATATAGCTTATCCACTGTGAAGAACGCCCTGTTGAAGGGTCAGTGTTATAGTAAACCGATGCTATTTCAGATTCTATTGTATAGTACAGGGTTGCTGCATCAAGTTCATTCTGGTATCCTTGATCTGTGTAGGTCTTTTCCAATGGTAGTGCCCAGCCGGCATCTTTCTTATAACCTTCCACCCACCATCCGTCAAGAATTGAGAAGTGCATTACACCGTTCATTGAAGCCTTTTCACCGGATGTTCCTGACGCTTCCTGACTTCTGATAGGGTTGTTCATCCAGACATCCACGCCCTGAACAAGCCTCTTTGCAAGAGAAATGTCATAACCCGGAACAAAAATAATCTTTCCTAGGAACCTGTCCTGCTTTGAAATCTCAATTATCTGGCGTATGAGGTCCTGGCCCATTCCATCGGCAGGATGAGCCTTGCCGGCAAACACGAACTGGACAGGACGCTGAGGATTGTTCACTATTGAATCCAGCCTGTCAAGGTCAGAGAACAGAAGTGTGGCTCTTTTGTATGTTGCAAAACGGCGTGCAAAACCAATGGTAAGAACATCGTCACGGAAAGTTTCCGAAATGATTACTTTCTGTCTCGGTGAATAATGCGCGCTCATCTGAGGGCTTGAAATTCGCTCATGAATGGCTTTCACCAATTCTTTCTTAAGTATTTTCCTTACATTCCAAACGTCTTCATCGTTGAGCTTGTAAACGCCGTTGAAGCATTCTTTGTTGTAATGGTGAGTCTGGAATTCTTCGCCGAAAACCTCTGCATGAAGTTTCTTCCAGTGGACAGAAGCCCATGTAGGATAATGAACTCCATTGGTAACGTAGCTTATGTACAATTCCTCAGGAAGATAGCCGGGGTACATGCTTGAGAAAATGTTCTTGCTCACGTTTCCGTGAAGCATTGAAACGCCATTTACATTCTGTGACATGTTGGCAGCAAGATTGCTCATGCTGAACTTTTCCTGGTTGTTGTCCGGATTGTTCTTTCCAAGGCTCATGAGGCCATGCCAGTCAATACCAAGATGGCCCATGTATATGCCAAGATAACGTCCCATGAATTCGTCTGAGAACGAATCATGGCCTGCAGGAACTGGAGTATGTGTTGTGAACAGACTGGAGGCCCTTACCAGTTCGAGCGCCTGGTTGAAAGACATGTTACCGTTACGTATGTATTCCCTCATTCTTTCAAGACCTGCAAACGCTGCGTGACCTTCATTATAGTGGTATATCGTAGGATTGAGTCCAAGTGCCCTCAACGCACGCACGCCTCCTATTCCAAGCAGCATTTCCTGTTTTATTCTGTTCTCCCAGTCTCCTCCGTAAAGCTGATGTGTAATCTGCCTGTCCTGAGGTGAATTGGCTTCGAAATCGGAATCAAGAAGATAAAGTTCAGTTCTTCCAACATCAACTCTCCAGATGCGCGCATACACGTCTCTGTTTTCCATGCGCAGCTTTATGGTAAGCCAGCTTCCGTCCGGATTCAGGACAGGAGTTGCTGGTGTTTTCATGAAGTTCTGGGCATTGTACTGAGCTTCCTGATTTCCCTGCGAAGTAAGGTGCTGAGTGAAATATCCGTATTTATAGAACAGACCTACCGCAACGAGATTTACGTTCATATCACTGGTTTCCTTGAGATAGTCTCCTGCAAGAATACCAAGTCCTCCCGAGTATATCTGAAGTGAGGAATCTATACCGTACTCCATGCAGAAATAACCTATAGATGGCTCCGTGCGCTCAGCCTTCTTCTCCATATACTCATTGAACTCATCCATCACAGAATTCAGCTGGCTGAGGAATGACTGGCTCTGGGCCAGCTTGTTATATTGCTTTATGCTCACCTGGTCAAGGATAACCATAGGATTGTGACCTGATTTGTGCCACAATTCATCATCTATTGTCTTGAACAGAAGTTTGGCGTTGTCGTTCCAGCACCACCACAGATTCTTGCATAAAGTTTCCAGCCCGGCCAACGCTTCAGGCAGATGCCTGACCACCAAAACGCTACTCCAATTCGGGCGTTCAGATAATGTATAATACATACTAGATTAGAATTTATATTGTGTTTATAGATTTACATTTCTTCAAGAGCATTGTTCACCCTTATTATGAAATCGCTCAGCACGTTCATATAGTTTATGAAAGCCTCGAACGGAGTATCGTATGGAGAAACCCCCTGAACGGCATTCTTTCCTGAGAAATATTTTGTTGACATATAGTACAGCATCTCGCTCTCCTGCAAACGTCCGAAATCCATCCATAAATCCTCCCTGTTCAATACATAGAGGCTCTCTGCAAGACCGTACAGTTTATTGAAGGCTTCCTGCTGGAGCTCGTTTCCAAGCCATGCGCTCAAGTCCCTTTCTTCGTTCGACCATGATTCAGGCTGCATTACAGATATGGAATCTATAGCCTTGAAGTTCCTTACTGCCTGCGCCGGAGTCACGAATTCAACTTCCGGATCCGCAACTGCCCTTGAAATGAAGTCACTCATGAATTCCAATATACCGTTGCCGCTTGAAACATTGAATGTTTCATAATTCATGAATATGTTCACAAGTTCTCCATCGCTGCCTTTTATCCAATCAAGATACTTCTGTGCAGTGAGAGGCCACTCACTCCAGCTCCGTTCATTGAAACGGAGTGAAAGGTCATCGCTCAAGGAATAGTTTCTCATAAGGAGCTTGAGCGAATCAATGGTATCGTGGCTGTAAACATAGTTTGGACTCTTCCAGCCAAGAACGTGCTTTGCTCCCTCAACCAGTATGGCGTTGAAGCCCAGTTTGTGAATCTGTTCTCCAATGCTGTCTGAATAAATGAGTTCTGTGTTCCTGAAAGTCTCAGGCTTCACTCCAAAGTAATCGTTGAGAATCTTTTTCTGCTTCTCAACCTGATGTGCGAACTCGTGTTCGGAGGCCACTGAAGCCAAAGAATGGAAATAGGTCTCGCAAATGAATTCAACACTTGGACTGGCGGCGAGCTTCTTGAAACCCTCAATCACCCCCGGTTCGTATCTGCTGAACTGCTCTATGACCGTGCCCGGCATTGAGAAGGCAAGCTTGAATGCACCCCTGCTTTCCTCAATGGCCTTCATGAGCAGATTGTTCATTGGGAGATAGCAGTTTGCAGAAGCCTTGTGAATATTGGTCCTGCAGGCAAAATCATCGTAATAATGAGAATCCTTACCTATGTCAAAAAACCTGTATGTACGCAGCCTGGTAGGCTGATTCACTTCAAAATATAAGCATATTGATTTTTTCATAACAAAGACTGATATACTTGTTTCAACTTGGCTGTTGCACTGTTCCATTTAATGTTATTCACTTCCTGATATCCGTAGTTTGCGGCAAATCGGGAAAGCGCAGGGTAACTGACCAAAGCATAAATGTCATCGGCCAGAGAATCAACGTCCCAGAAATCAACTTTGAGGGCATATTTCAGAATTTCAGCAGCACCTGACTGCTTGGATATGATTGAAGGCACGTTTGTGCGCATAGCCTCCAAAGGAGAAATACCAAAAGGTTCCGAAACTGAAGGCATAATGTAAACATCGGAGAGGGCGAACATTTTCTGTACGTCTGCTCCGCGCAGGAAACCTGTGAAATGGAAACGGTCCGCTATTCCGAACCTTGCAACCTGCTTCACGGCTTTTTCCATCATGTCTCCGCTTCCGGCCATTACAAAACGCACATGCTCCGTTCTCTTGATTACCTTTGCAGCTGCCTCTATGAAATATCCAGGACCTTTCTGATAGGTGATTCTTCCAAGGAACGTTACCACCTTGTCCTTTATTCCTCTTTCAATCTGAATATCTTCCTTACCGCTGAAATCAACTGCATTATGCACTGTAACCACCTTTTCCGGATTTATTCCGTATTTGTTGATTACAATGTTCCTGGTAAGGTCACTTACCGTAACAACTCTGTCTGCTGCCTCCATTCCTCTCTTCTCAATGGCATAGACCCTAGAATCAACCATATCATCGGTGCCACGGTCAAATGAAGTGGCATGCACGTGAACAACCAGAGGCTTGCCCGTGAGTTCCTTTGCAGCAATGCCAGCAAGATAGGTAAGCCAGTCATGGGCATGTATCAAATCAAATTCATTGGCATGCTCCACTGCTATAGTTCCACCAACCTGGGCATATCTTGCAACTTCTTCAAGCAGGTCTGCACCGTATTTCCCTGAAAAATTGAACTTCTGTCCGAAGCCTATGCTGGTATGAACGCTATGTTCACGCTTCATTTTTTCAATGGCACGGAAATACTCTTCAGGCTCTACATAAGGCACAATGTTGGAATCAACCTGCAGGAACTTCACCTTGTTGAAATACTCGCTGGCCACTGTGCTTGTGGTCCTCACCTCAACATCGCTGGCATTGATTATGGTTGTGCAGCTCTGATCCTCGTCTCCGCTGGCCTTAGGCATTACAAATATGGTTTCCACGCCATTATGGGCCAGACCTTCAACTATTCCCTTGCAGGCCGTTCCAAGTCCGCCTGCAATATGAGGAGGGAATTCCCATCCGAACATCAATACTTTCATAATTCCGCCTCCCCGTATTCGTTCAACAAATGGTCAACTGCAAGAAGAGCTGCAGTACCTCTGGCACTTGCAATGGTTCCGTGTGGCTCGTGTGGTGGATCACCATCGTAAAGCTCTGAAACTGCTCCTATTCCGTGCTTGTTCAAGTCCTCTATGAAGCCCTTGAGCAACCATTTGGCCCTGCTTATGAAACCATCGCCGTAAATTCTGAGTCTTGTATCTATGTAAGGTTCCAGAAGGAATGTTCTTGTTGAGCCCTGATGGTATGCAAGGTCCCTTTCGAGCTGGCTGCCGTCATACACTCCTTTATAGTTAATGTCGCGCGGTGAGAGTGTCCTTATGCCTCGTGAGGTAACGAGTTCGTTTCTCATGACCCTCAGGACAGAAGGAGCGAGTTCCTCATCCACAGGAGAATATTTTACCCAGAAAGCGTATATCTGATTAGGGCGCACTGCCAGGTTCTGTCCGTTGTTATCTACATAATCGGCAAGATAACCAAGCTCCGGATTCCAGAATGTCTTCTGATAATTGGCCTTTACCATGTCCCTTATTTCGCTCCATCTCTTGATGAAAGCCATGTTTTCCGGGTTGTATTTTCCTTCCATTTCAAGTGCAAAACAGATTGCATTGTACCAGAAAGCATTGGTTTCCACCTGATAGCCGGCCCTCTCAGTAACTGCCCTTCCATTTATGTATGCGTTCATCCAAGTGAGCGCAACGCCTTCCATCTGTGCCCAGAGCAGGCCGTTGGGATGCATTGTAACTTCCTGCCTGTGTCCGCCTGTATAGCTTTCAAGCACCTGCTTGAGCACGTTCCCGTACTTGCCCCAGACATATTTTTCATCGGCCCCCCATTTTATGTATTTCTGCAGGGTTATTGCCAGATACAGAGGTGATTCAACCTGAGTTGTCCTGTGGTAGAGCCTCTGTTGCTCGTCCTCAATCAGATTGTCAAGAATCTTCTCGAACTGCTCCGGACTGTTCAGCCCGTAAAGGGTAAGTCCGGCAAGGGATTGAAGGGTTTCGCGCAACAAGCCTGTGTACATCCAGGTAAGGCCTGCATTTATCTTCAATCTGTTGTTGTGGTTTGAAATGAGCTTGTCCGCACAACTTACGAGCTGATCGTGGAAACTGCCGGCAGCGGTCCTTTTCTTTAACAGATTGTTGAACTTTCTCAACAACCCCGATGGTTCTTCAGAAGAAAGCGAGGCTGAAAGTACAACTGAATCACCGGCCTTGAGCATTATGTCAAAATACCCTGGAACGAACAGATCTTCATTGCAGTCAAATCCGCGCCTGTACTCATCGGAATATGTTATGTTCATGTTCCAATGCGGAGCAGCGGTGAATTTCATGTCCTTTCTGCTCAACTGAAGATAAAGGTCCGGGAAATTTGCATACATTCTGAAGGACATTCCGTTCTTTACCGCAATGCCATCGGTCCGGGCTTCGCTGTTCCTGTGAGTCAGCGCATGAATGTTCCTGAAAGCCAGGAAAGGCTTCAAGGAAAGCTGAACAGGATTCGGAGATGCCACCAGCTCATATCTGATAAGGACCTGGTCCTTGTCCGGAACCAGTATCATGCTCTTTTTGAAAAGCATTTCACCCACCTTGTATGTGAGCTGCGGAACAGGATTGGCATCGAAATCCACCACATATTTATGACCTCTCGGCTCATAGATATCGCCGTAGCAATGTATTCCCAGATTGAACTGCTTGCCACCTGCAATGAGGCTTTCATCCACCTGCGATAGCAGCAGATACCTGTCGCCTCCGAACCTGTCAAGAGTCACAGCCAAAAGACCGTGGTACTTTCTTGTATTGCAATCAACAATTGAAGTATTGCAATACGCACCGGTCTTATTGGCTTCCAGAACTTCCCTTTTCAACGAATAGGAAAGATTCACAAGTTCCGACTTGTTAAACTTCAATGATATCATCTTATAACTGTTGTTATACTATTTTATTCAAAACATGATGTCTTTCATTCAACTCCAATCTGCTTGAGCACTATTGCGCAACGGCTTGGAACATACAATGAAAGTTCAGAATTGAACGTGCAGTGTTCTTCTCCCTCTTCAAGCCTTCCAAAACCTCCGAAAGCCCTGGCATCAGTGTTCAGCACCATTCTGTACCTGCCCTCCCCTGCATTGAACCTCAGGTTCTCGTACGAATTGAATGGACTGAAGTTGAATGTGAATATACAATTTTTTCTTCTGAAAATCAAGACTTGCATATCCTCGTGTATGTACAGGAGCTCAGGCGTGTCACAACTTCCGTTACCGGCCCAGAAATGTATCATGGCATTGTCAAAGGCCTCCAGTTGAGCGTACCTGAGTTCAGGGGCGCCTGCAAGTTGCCACTGCCTTCTGGCATATTTGAAAGACCAGCCGTTCCCCTCTCTTGGAAAATCTATCCACTCCGGATGACCGAACTCATTGCCCATGAAATTGAGATAGCCCCCGCCGTTGGTGGCCAGTGTCACCAGCCTTATCATCTTATGCAGAGCTATTCCCCTGTCTATTATCAGATTCCGGGAATCAACCAGCATTCCGTCATACATTTCCTTATCCATAAGACGGAATGCCAGAGTTTTATCTCCAACCAGCGCCTGATCGTGACATTCAGCATAACTTATGGTATTTTCATCGGCCCTCTTGTTAGTGAGCTCATACCACATTTCACCCACAGACCACTGCTCGTCACTCTTCTCCTTGAGCCACTTTATCCAATGGTCAGCAATGCCCATTGACATTCTGTAATCAAATCCTATGCCGCCCTCTTCAAAAGGAGCGGCAAGGCCTGCCATTCCGCTCACGTCCTCTGCTATTGATATGGCACAGGGATTTATTTCGTGCATAAGCATATTGGCAAAGGCAAGGTAATCAACGGCATTTTCATCAACCCCTGTATTGAAGTAATCGACATAGCCTGTGAACACCCTCCCCAGCCCGTGGTCCCAGTAAAGCATGCTGGTAACCCCATCAAAGCGGAAACCATCAAGCCTGTACTCCTCAAGCCAGTACTTGCAGTTGGAAAGAAGGAAGTATTTCACTTCGTCCCTGCCATAATCAAAGCATCTGGATTTCCATGCCGGATGCCAGCCCTGGACGCCTTTGTAGAAATAAAGGCTTTCGTTGCCATCGAGCCTGCCTATTCCTTCATTCTCGTTGCTCACAGAATGTGAATGAACAAGGTCCATGATAACCGCCAGACCAAGTCCGTGGGCCTTGTCAACCAATGCCTTGAACTCCTCAGGAGTACCGAACCTGGAACTGAGAGCAAAGAAATTGGATACCTGATAACCGAAGGAGCCATAGTATGGATGTTCCTGAAGCGCCATTATCTGAACGGTATTATATCCTAGCCTTGCTATACGTGGAAGCACGTTCTCGCTGAATTCATTGAAAGAAGCCACCTTCTCCTCACTCGAGGACATTCCTATATGGCATTCGTAAATCAATGGCTCGGAGACTTTTGCCTGCGGATTCTTCCATTCGAAAGGCTTCGAATCCCAAACCTGGGCAGAAAATATCTTGGTCCGCTCATCCTGCACCACCCTTGTCACGTATGCCGGAAGCCTTTCAGCTCCGCCGCCCTGCCATTCTATGAAGAATTTGTACAGATTGCCGTGGCTGAGC
>JAZRWT010000059.1:0-3874 GCA_045599845.1 Candidatus Egerieisoma sp.
TGTCTTTTTGCATGATTGTTAACAAAATTTTCACAAATATACTCTAATAATCACTATCTTTGCAGCTTTCCAATGGAAATACCTAAAAAAAGGATTAATAGAATAAAAATATAAATTGAAAATGCAACAACCGGTTTACAACGAGCAGGAGCAGTTCAGACGCAACTCATTGCAGCAACTCAGGGAGCTTGGAATAAATCCATACCCTGCAGAGCTATATCCAAAGAATGCAACAGCCAAGGAAATTCTCAGCAATTATGACCCGGAGGCGGGAAACTATTCATCCGTTACTATAGCGGGCCGTATAATGGGAAGAAGAATCATGGGAGCTGCTTCATTCATAGAGCTGATGGATGAAACAGGCAGGATTCAGGTATATCTCAACAGAGACCAGATATGTCCAGGAGAAGACAAAACCATGTACAATACCGTATTCAAGAAACTTCTTGACATAGGTGACATCATTGGAATAAAAGGTTATGCTTTCATTACCAAGACAGGCCAGACTTCTGTTCATGCACAGCAGCTTACAGTTCTGTGCAAATGCTTGAAGGTTCTCCCAATCGTTAAGGAGAAAGACGGGGTTGTATATGATGAATTCTCCGATCCGGAGCTCAGATACCGCCAGAGATACGTTGATTTGATTGTGAACCCTGAAAACAGGGAAACTTTCATCAAGAGGGCCAAAATCATCTCCACAATGAGGAAATTCTTTGATGACCACGGCTATCTTGAGGTTGAGACCCCTATCCTCCAGCCTATTCCAGGCGGTGCTTCAGCGCGTCCTTTCATAACTCATCACAACACCCTTGACATGAATCTGTTCATGAGGGTTGCCAATGAACTTTATCTGAAGAGGCTTATTGTAGGTGGTTTCCCTGGAGTATATGAGTTCGCAAAGAACTTCAGGAACGAAGGAATGGACAGAACCCACAACCCTGAATTCACCTGCATGGAGATTTACGTTGCATACAAGGATTATGAGTGGATGATGGAGTTCGTAGAGGAAATGCTTGAGAACGTTGCAATTGCAGTTGATGGAAGCACAAAGAAGACAATTGATGGAAACGAAGTTGACTTCAAGGGTCCTTACCGCAGACTTCCTATGCTTGAAGCTATAAAGGAGTACGCTGGTGTTGACATAGAAGGTATGGACGAAGATCAGCTCAAGCAGGTTTGCCATGATTTGAATATAAAGATAGACGAATCGTTCGGTGCCGCAAAACTTATTGATTCCATCTTCGGTGAATACTGTGAGAAGCATCTCATAGAGCCTACTTTCATTACAGATTATCCTGTTGCCACCTCTCCTCTTACCAAAAGGCATAGAAGGAATCCTGATCTTACGGAACGCTTTGAATTGTTCGTATGCGGAAAAGAACTTGCAAATGCATATTCAGAGCTGAATGACCCTATTGACCAGCTTGAAAGGTTCAGGGAGCAACTGCGTTTGAGAAAGAAGGGCGATGATGAGGCAATGTACGTTGACCACGACTTTGTACGTGCTCTCGAAGTTGGCATGCCTCCTACATCAGGTATGGGTATAGGTATAGACAGACTTGCAATGTTCATGACAGGAAAGAACGCTATTCAGGAAGTGCTTCTCTTCCCTCAGTTGCGTCCTGAAGTTTACAACTAAGCAAAGTGAGCACAAGCATAAGTTCAGTGCAGAATCCCAGAATAAAGGATTTGCTTGCATTACAGGAAAAGTCCCGTCTCCGCAAGGAGCGCGGGCTTTTTGTTGTTGAAGGCATCAGGGAAATAATGCATTGCATTGAAGGCGGCTACAGGATTACGGAGGTATTTTACAATCCTGCCATCATCAATGAAGGAAAGCTTTCTCTTCTGCTGCATGACTGCAGCCTTGATGATATTGCTATTGCAAGTGTGAATGACTACGTATATGAGAAAATAAGTTACCGTGGAAGCACCGAAGGCGCACTTGCTGTTGTGGAAGCCAGGAATCTGGAATTGAAGTGTCTGGATGCTGTTGTAAAGGATGTACGCGCTCCATTCATAATTGTAACTGAAGAAGTTGAAAAGCCTGGGAACTTAGGCGCGCTGCTGCGTACTGCCGATGCTTGTGGAGCAGATGGCGTAATAATCTGCAATCCGCTTACAGACATATATAACCCTAATATAATCCGTTCATCACTCGGTGGGCTGTTTACAAACAGAATTGCCGTATGCTCAAGCCAGCAGGCCATCAAGTGGCTCAAGGATAACAGAATAAACATTTATACGGCCCAGCTTCAGGATTCAGTTCCTTATTATGATGCAGACTTCAAAGTTCCAACGGCCATTGTACTTGGCAGCGAAGCAAAAGGCCTCTCCCCTGAATGGAGAGAAGCCTCGGATAGGAAAATCATAATTCCCATGCTTGGAAAAATTGATTCGCTCAATGTTTCAATAAGCGCTGCTGTTCTATGCTATGAAGTTGTAAGGCAGAGAAATGCTAACGCCTGCCCTTGCCGCTAGCTGTCTTTCCCGGCAGCTGCTCTTTCAGAAGTTCCTCCACTTCATCCGGACTTATGTTCCTGGCAATTATAACGCCTGTGGAATCAATCAGGATATTCTGCGGGATTACCTTCACGCAGTACATTTCAGCCGCTGCATTGTTCCATCCATGTAAATCTGAAACCTGAGTCCATGTCAACTTATCGTCCTGAACAGCCTTCTTCCAATCAGAAAACTCGTTGTCCAATGAAACGCCTATAATGGAGAGACCTCTTGAGGCATATGTCTTGTTTATGGCAACCATTGCCGGATTTTCCTTTCTGCAATCAGCACACCAGCTGGCCCAGAAATCAAGCATTGTAATCTTGCTTGATTTATACACATCAGATAATGTCACATTCTTTCCTGTCATATCCTTCAGAGTGAAATCAAGCGCCATGCAATTAACTTGTGTTTTTTGCAGGGCATCCAGCATTTTTCCAACCATCTTGAAGCGTACATTGTCATTGAACTTTCCACTGTTGGCAAATTGCCTGTATCTTGCAATATTCTCATCAACGCTGCCTTTTGTTATGAAAGATGAAGCGAAACGCTCGAATGCAAAAATAGACAGCGGATCCTCGTCAATGAGACTGTTTTCGTATTCCTGTGCAAGAACTCTTACAGAATCCACTAGCAGTTTGAACTTTTCTTTTGACAGAATGCCCATCTTGTCATAGACTCTTCCCAATGAATCCAGTTTGAACTCCTGTGTCAATGCCATGCGTTTCTCGAACAATTTCCTGAACATATCGTGAGTAGGGCAGCCTGCCACATCTGCGCGGACCTTTGAAGGATAATTCTGGTCAAACACAACTTTTATGCTTGCGTGACAATTTTCAAGGAAGAAAAGGCTTATCTGAAGTTTCTTTCCATCATTTCCTATGCCATACAGTCTCACATCCTGTGGAGTTATCATGGTATCGCAGATGAAAACCGCCTTGCCCTTCTCTATTGGCAAAGCCATTTCAAAAAAGGAATTCGGCATTGTACTTTTGAGATAGATGCTGTCCTTTGCAAGAAGTTCAAGGTTTCCTTCAATACTTACATCTACAACAAAACCTGTTCCCAGTTCATACTTACGCTCCTGCTCGCCGTTGCATGAAATCATAGACAATGCTGCATAGCATAGGCAAACACACAAAGCAAGTGATTTTAAATTTTTCATACGTAAATAATATACTATAATATGCCTGTTTCCAGGCGTTTAACATCAATTTGTCAAGTTCTGAACAAAATGAAAGAAAGCACTCGTTGGTGTGCAAGTGCGATGACTGAGTTCGGCGATTATAGTTTTACAACAGCTAAGATTTATAAAATTTCATACACGTGCTCGGAGCAAAAGTCTTGACCGCTTAACTGTTGAGACCAGTTTCAT
>JAZRWT010000060.1:0-5082 GCA_045599845.1 Candidatus Egerieisoma sp.
CAGTCTGTGCTGCTGGTTCTCAACGCTTCTTGCCCCAACCGCAACGTATGAAAGCAAATCTGAAAGAACCCTGTGATTCTCAGGATAAAGCATTTCATCGGCACATGAGAATCCGGTTTCGTTTATTGCCTTTACGTGAAGTTTTCTTATTGAAACAAGGCCTTTGAAAATGTCCGGTTTTTCATTGGGATCGGGCTGATGCAGCATTCCTTTGTATCCAGCCCCGGTGCTCCTGGGTTTGTTGGTGTAAAGCCTTGGAATTATTAATATTCTGGATTCAATCTTTTCCTGCAGATTTCTAAGTCTATGCATATATTCAAGAACGGCATCCTCCCTGTCAGCCGAGCAAGGGCCTACAATCACCAGGAACTTGTCCGATTCTCCCGTGAAAATCTCCCTGATTCTCCTGTCATTAGCATCCTTTATTTGCCGTCCTTCTTCTGAGAGGGGATACATCTCCTTGATTTCCTTAGGAATAGGCAGCCTCCTCTTGAAATTCATATTCATATCTTCTTTTTCTCTCTTTCTACTGCAATGGTTCTAACAATTCGTCCTTTCTTAATAATTTATCCGTTATTTCCGCACTTTTCAGAGCACTTACTTGTTCAGGGCACCTGCGCTGGCAATTGACCTGGCAATTTGCTCATTGGTGAGTGTTGAATTGGTGAGTTCTCCCATAAAGAAGCGGTCATAAGAGCCCATGTCAATAAAACCATGGCCTGTAAGACAGAAGAGAATTGTTTTTTGTTCTCCGCTTTCCTTGCATTTGAGCGCTTCCTGTATTGTTGCGGCAATTGCATGGCAGGACTCCGGTGCCGGTATGATTCCTTCTGTCCTTGCAAACAGAACTCCTGCATTGAATGTGTCTGTCTGCTCGAAATCAACCGCCTCAATATATCCGTCCCTCATAAGTTGTGACAGAATTATTCCAGCTCCGTGGTACCTCAATCCTCCGGCATGAATCGCTGAAGGCTTGAATTTATGGCCTAAGGTGTACATAGGCAGAAGCGGTGTAAGACCTGCTTCATCGGCAAAATCGTATTCGAACTTGCCCCTTGTGAGTTTCGGGCACGATGCAGGTTCAGCTGCAATGAAACGTGTCTTCTTACCTTCAAGAATAGTGTGTCTCATGAAAGGAAATGCAGTTCCGCAGAAGTTGGAGCCTCCTCCAAAACAGGCTATTACAATATCCGGGTATTCTTCGGCAAGGGCCATCTGCTTTTCAGCTTCAAGACCAATTACCGTCTGATGCATGGCAACGTGATTGAGCACCGAGCCAAGAGTATATTTGCAATTCGGAGTGGTCAGCGCCAGTTCAATTGCTTCAGAGATAGCACAGCCTAGGGAACCCTGGTCGTTAGGATTTATTGTGAGAAGGTCCTTTCCCGCACGTGTACTCATTGATGGTGAAGGAGTTATGGCAGCGCCGAAAGTCTGTATAATGGACCGCCTGTACGGCTTCTGGTTGAAACTTGCCCTTACCATATACACGGCGCATTCAAGTCCGAATTTGCTTGCAGCGTATGAAAGTGCGCCTCCCCACTGGCCTGCGCCTGTTTCAGTAGTGATATTTGTAATTCCTTGTTGTTTTGCGTAGTACGCCTGAGCCAGAGCTGAATTCAGTTTGTGCGAACCGGCAGGCGAAACGCTTTCGTTCTTGAAATATATATGTGCCGGCGTGTCAAGTGCCTTTTCCAGTTCGTATGCCCTTACAAGCGGAGTACATCTGTATGCGGCGTACTGTTCGCGTACGGCTTCCGGAATAGGAATCCATTCATCAGTTTGGTTGAATTCCTGTTTTGCACATTCCTCGCAGAAAATCGGGTACAAGTCTTCCGCTTTCATAGGCTGCTTTGTTGCAGGATTGAGGATTGGAAGAGGCTTGCTTGGCATTATTGCCTGTATATTGTACCATGCGCTTGGAATTTCGCTCTCTGGCAGAAGGTATTTTTTCTGTTTCATATATTCACTATTAACCAAACAAATGTACTTTGCAAATCCCTTTTTTCAAAGAATTTTTGCAAATTTTACAATCATAAATTGATTCGATCTAATAATTATTAATGCATTTTGCATTATTTTTGCAGTATAAATTAAAAAGTAGCGAAATGGGACTGTCAACAATTACAATACGTGTAGATGACGCACTGAAAAACAATTTTAATAACCTTTGCGTGCAGTTTGGCCTTAGTAATACGGCTGCTTATACATTGTTTATGAAAGCAGTTGTACGTGAGTGCCGTATACCGTTTGAAATCAAGGTGGATTCTGATGAAGAAATCAGAGCAAAGGCAGTTAGTGCATTCGCTCAGATGAGGGCTGATGCTGCACAGAACGGTATGCAGGATATGAGTTTGGACGAAATTAATAGTATAATTCAAGAGGCACGCAATGGTAAATAAATTGTATGCCGCTATTGATACTAATGTGATAGTATCTGCAATGTTTACGCACAATCCTCAATCTCCGACAAAATTGATTTTGGATTATGTGTTGCAATGTAAAGTGATTCCATTGTATTCAGATGATATTTTAAATGAATATCACGATGTGCTTTCTCGAAAGCAGTTTGCTTTCAAGCCTGAAAATGTTGCGGCGGTGATAAATGCCATTGAAAGATTTGGGGTCAACCCAGGAAGAACATCGGCCGGAAATAGTGATTTTCCTGATTCAAAGGATGTGGCTTTTTTATGAAGTGGCTCTTTCAAAAGATGGATCTTTTCTAGTAACCGGTAATATCAAGCATTTTCCAAAAACCACAATCGTTGTTACACCGGCTGAGTTTTTGAATATTTTGATTTCCCATATTTAGCAGTCATAGTAAATGATTAATGAATTGGAACAGGCGAGAGCCGAAATAGACTTGATTGACAAGCAGATGGCTGAGTTGTTCATGGCCCGTATGCAGCAGTGCGAACTTATTGCCGATTATAAGAAACGCAATGGGCTGCCCATTGTTGACAGTACACGTGAAGAGCAGATTCTTGACCGTGGCAGAAAACTGCTGGATAACTCAGTTTTGTTTGAGCAATACGTTAAGTTCCAGAAGAAACTTATGGAAGTTTCGGCAGATTACCAGCGGAAGATTATTGAGGCAAAGGATCGGGCCAAAGTTTAGCGTCCCGCAGAAACACTACTTTTCTATTTATACGCTTGGAACGGGCACATTCTTTGCGAAAAAGTGACCGAATTGATGCGAAAAGAGGTAAACGGTCACGTTTTTTGCGATAATGTGACCGTTTTGAAGAAAACAAAAGAGAATAACATAAGCACTTATGAAAAACAGTATAGGAAACAGCGTGATTCTGACAGTGTTCGGAGAGTCCCACGGGCCTCAGATTGGGGCGGTTCTTGATGGTATGGCTCCCGGGATTGAAGTGGATGAGCGGTTCATTGCAGAGCAATTGGGCAGAAGGAGGCCGTGCACTGGAGAAAGTACAAGGGTGGAAGCCGATGATTTTCAGATAGTAAGTGGAGTTTTCAACGGCCGTACTACAGGAGCACCAATATGCATTCTTATACCTAATAATGATGTGCGCAGCCAGGATTATGAGAAGAACATAGGTCTGGCTCGTCCGTCACATGCCGATTATGCAGCTCACATAAAATACAGTGGTTTTGAGGACTGGCGGGGTGGCGGTCATTTCAGCGGACGGATAACTGCCGGTATAGTTGCAGCTGGAGCAATCGCTCTACAGGCCTTGAAGAAAAAGGGCATAATCATAGGCACGCATATTTTGAAAAGCGCAGGCGTTCTGGATATACCTTTTGGTTTTGATGGAAAAAGAGAAATGCCCACAACATCAGGGTCGGCTGCTGTTACTCAATGTTTAAATGATGTTTGCAGAGAACATAAGTCTGAAAATGACTATTGCAGGATTGTATGTGAGCAGATTGATTCCATTAACCGTAAATCTTTTCCTGTTTTGAGCAATGTGGAGCAGGAAATGCAGGCAAGGATTCAAGCAGCTAAGAATGATGGTGACTCAGTTGGCGGCATAGTTCAAACCGCAGTTACTGGTCTGCCTGCAGGGGTGGGGGAGCCTTGGTTCGATTCTCTTGAGGGCGTTCTTTCAAAGGCAATGTTTGCCATAGGCGGAGTGAAAGGCATTGAGTTCGGTTCAGGTTTTGCTATGGCCGATATGCTTGGTTCACAGGCAAATGATTCACTATATTATTACAATGGCACAGGTAATGATACTGACTGTTCCTCTGTGGCTTCCAGCTCGTTTGCAGAACTTGGCGCAGAGGTGCCTGGTGAACGTGCATATAACGAGGAGGTGAAAAGTGGGATGACGTGTGGCGGAAATGTGCAATTAGAAGGAATGCTTTTTGAAGCGAATGCTTTTGATAGGTTATCGGGAGCTAGAAAGGAGGTCAGGACACGTACGAACAATAATGGAGGAATCAATGGCGGCATATCCAACGGAATGCCTGTTGTGTTTAATTTGGCTGTAAAACCTACACCTTCAATTTCAAAAGTTCAGGAAACCATTGACATGCTTGGCGGGGAAAATGCCGAACTGAAAATCATTGGCAGGCACGATCCTGCTATCGTACGAAGAATCTGTCCTGTTGTAACTGCCATGACCGCCATTGTCCTTTGCGACATGCTCGCACTTGCATACGGAACCAACTGGCTTGCCACAGGCTGCGATTCAGGTTCCGGTACAGGTTCAGGTTCCGGTACAGGTTTCGGTACAGGTTCCGGTACAGGTTCAGGTTCCGGTTCCGGTACAGGTTTCGGTACAGGTTCAGGTTCCGGTACAGGTTTCGGTACAGGTTCCGGTACAGGTAATTAACCGAATTAATATGCAAAAACGGGCAATTAACAATGAAGAACGGCTTCCGTGTACAAAACAGGCAATTTTGCACAGGACGTGAAGCAAAAATTCTCTCAGATGTGCAAAACAGGCAATTTTGTACAGGACGTGAAACAAAAATGCTCTCAGATGTGCAAAACAGGCAATTTTGCACAGGACGTGAAGCAAAAATGCTCTCAGATGTGCAAAACAGGCAATTTTGCACAGGACGTGAAGCAAAAATGCTCTCAGATGTGCAAAACAGGCAATTTTGTACAGG
>JAZRWT010000061.1:0-4243 GCA_045599845.1 Candidatus Egerieisoma sp.
GGGCTTCGGAGGGGGCTTCGGAGGTTTCGGTGGCGGACATTTCGGAGGAGGTGGCGGCGGAGGCCGCTGTTGACAGACTATCGCAGTAAAGAATGATAAAAGATAACTGATTATGAATATAGTAATTGCAGGTGCAGGTGATGTTGGCTGCCATCTGGCGAGGATGCTTGGAGGTGGAGGCCATTATCTCACAATTATAGACAGGGATCCGGCCCGTCTGGCAACAGTGTCTTCTTTGACTGATGCCGTTACAATTGAGGGCGAGACCACGTCTGTGGAAACGCTGAAAACGGCAAGGGTGTCTGATGCGGACCTGTTCATTGCCGTGGCGCCTGCCGATGAGCAGAACAAGAACATAATCAGTGCTTTGCTTGCCAAACAGCTTGGCGCTAGGATAGTTACAGCCAGAATCAACAACAACGAGTTCATGGAAACAGACAACAAGCTGTTGTTCAAGGATCTAGGAATAGATTTGCTGTTTTATCCTGAACGCATTGCGGCAGGCGAGATATACGATCTGCTAAAGCAGACAGAAACAAACGAGTACATTGAATTCGCCCAGGGCAAGCTGCAGATGCTGGGCATAAGACTTGACAACGGCGCTCCTCTGATAAGGAAGGGCCTGAACTGCATGTCTTCAGAGGCAAATTGCAAGGCAGTTGCAGTAGTAAGGGAAGGAAGCACCTTGATTCCAAAGACCGAGGACTTCAAATTCCTTGAAGGTGATCTCATATATATAATCTCCACACGCGATGGTTTGGATCAGGCAATGGAGTATTCCGGCAAGAACAGGATAGACATACGCAGCCTCATGATAATTGGTGGAGGCAGGATATGCGATACTCTTCTTGGCAGGATAGGTGACGGAATAGAATTGATAAAGGTGATTGAGAACAAGGAGGAACGCTGCACATGGCTGGCGCAGAAATATCCGGATGCATTGATTATACAGGGCGATGGAAGGAATACGGATTTGCTCATTGAGGAGAATATCAGGGAGTTTGATGCAGTTGTTGCCGTAACCAGCAGTTCGGAGACCAATATTCTTGCCTGCGCTTCAGCCAAAAGGCTTGGTGTGTCCAAGACCATTGCCGAAATTGAGAACATAGAGTATCTCAAACTGGCGGAAGGAATGGGTGTTGATGCGGTAATCAACAAGAAACTGAGCACGGCAGGAAGGATATTCCGATTCACATTGAGCAATAAGATACGTAATGTGAAGTGTCTGAACGGAACTGACGCGGAGGTTCTGGAATTCATCGCAAATCCTGAATCCCGCATTACCAAGGGACGGATAAAGGATTTGAATTTCCCGGGGGATGCCATGATATGCGGAGTTGTACGTGGCAACGAGTGTTTCATTACGAGCCCTTCATTCACAGTAAAGGCTTATGACAGGGTGGTTGTATTCGCTTTGCTCCCTGTCATTGACAAAGTGAACAGGTTCTTCATATAGTTAAATTATTTCTTAAGACTGTTTTTGATTATCTTTGTAAATTGCTTTAATGTTTTTTATGGAAGAGCTGTATTTGGAACATATAAATACGAGAGGATGCCTTGAGGTGATATGCGGTTCCATGTTTTCCGGTAAAACGGAGGAACTTATAAGAAGGATCAAGAGGGCGCGCTTTGCAAATTTGAGAATAAGGACATTCAAACCCGCCATTGACGTAAGGTATTCAAGCAACGATGTGGTTTCCCATGATGCGCATGCAATCAATTCAAGACCTGTGAAGGATGCAAAGGAGATATTGGAGCTTGTGGGGGATGCACAGGTAATAGGAATTGATGAGGTCCAGTTCTTTGACGAATCCATAGTTGATGTGTGCAAGCAACTGGCAGACCGTGGAGTAAGGGTGATATGCGCCGGCCTTGACATGGATTATCTTGGACATCCGTTCGGACCCATGCCGCGCCTTATGGCCATGGCAGAATATGTGACAAAGGTTCACGCCATTTGTGTGATGTGCGGAGATCTGGCGCAACATTCGTACAGAACCATAAAGAATGACAATCTGGTTGTACTTGGCGAAACCGATGCATACAGGCCTTTGTGCCGGGCATGCTTCAATAAGGCAATGGCAGGAAACGCCGATTGCGGAACCGAAGAAAACAAATGAAATAAATGATACGTTGCGAGAACATTGTTAAAACCTTTGGCAATCACACAGCTTTGAACGCTGTGAGCATTGACGTGCCGGCAGGATGCATATTCGGCCTGCTGGGCCCCAACGGTGCAGGAAAAACCACTTTGATACGTGCCATAAATCTGATTACCATACCTGACAGCGGCCGTATCCTGTTTGACGGCAGGCCAATAAGCGAGGAAGACGTAGAGCGTATAGGCTATCTGCCGGAGGAGAGGGGACTTTACAAGAAAATGAAAGTTGGCGAGCAGGCCATATACCTTGCCCAGATAAAGGGTATGAGCTATGGCGATGCCAGCAGGGAACTTAAGAAATGGTTCACAAAGTTCGGTATAGCTCCTTGGTGGAACAAGAAGATAGAGGAACTTTCAAAGGGTATGGCCCAGAAGGTTCAGTTCATAACCACCGTTGTCCATAATCCCAAGCTCCTTATTCTGGATGAGCCTTTCTCAGGCTTCGACCCTGTGAACGTTCAGCTGATAAGGGACGAAATATTGCGGATGAAGGAGAATGGAACCACAATCATACTTTCCACCCATAATATGGAAAGCGTTGAGGAACTTTGTGATAACATAGCTCTCATAAACAAGGCCAATCTTGTGCTTTCAGGAAATACTCGCAGTATAAGGGAGAACTATGGTGGAAACAGAGTTGAACTGCTTTACAATGGAGAGGAGCTTTCCAGCGAACCTTCTCTGTACGAATTGGTTGAGAGCGGAGAGAAGGACGGGTGCCGCCGTGCGGTGCTGGAACTTCCGGCCAATGTTTCCAATTCCAATGTGCTGGGCAGCCTCATAACAAAAGTGGATGTATGCTCATACACAAAGCTGGTTCCTAGGATGAAGGACATATTCATTAAACTGGTTTCTGAAAATTAAACACTTATGGGCAAAAATAAAATAGGAATAGTTTTCAAGAGGGAGTATATGGCGAAGGTCAAGAAAAAATCCTTTGTCATACTCACCTTGCTTGTGCCACTTTTGTTTGCGGCTCTTATGGTCATACCTTCACTCATCATGTTATGGGGTGGTGATGACCGGAAGAAGGTGATAGCTTTCGTTGATGAAAGCGGCATTGTTGCAGACAGCCTCATGTATCAGTCCGATAATTTCGAGCTGGTGAGACTTGGCACGGACCAGTTCGGCGGCATTGCCTTTGAAGACCTCAAGTCCTCTTTCAACGGGCTCGGCTTCGATGCCATTGCCCACGTAACAGTAAAGGACAGCGTTTCAATGGAACTGGAAACTGCAATGTACTCAGATTCACAGGTAAGTCTGGATATGCAGCATTATTTCAACGGAGTGGTCAATGATGCAGTGACCGAGTACAGACTTTCGAAGTACAATATAGAAGGATTGAGGGATATCATCAACAGCGTTGAGTCCGATGTGAAGGCTTCAACCTATATGCTGGGAGATGAAAGTGAGGATGAACACGAATCAATGGTGGAGGTATATATGGTGCTCGGGTATATATGCTCGTTTGCAATATATATCTTCATCCTCATGTTCTCATCGGGAGTCATGATGAGCGTGATAGAGGAGAAGGCAACAAGGGTTGTAGAGGTTCTTGTATCAAGCATAAAGCCTTTCCAGCTTATGATGGGAAAGATTCTCGGTTCAGCGGCAGTAGGCCTTACACAGTTCGCCATCTGGATTGTACTTACCGCAGTCCTCGTTTTCGGAGCGGCTGCCATATTCGGCGGTTCCGTTGTTTCCAAACAGGCACCGAATCCTGTTGAACAGATAATTCCTCAGGAGGCTATGGAGCAGACCGGAGTGCAGACACTTGACATGGCAAATGCAGGTGCCATTGCCGGAGAGATTATTGATAGGACCGATGACAATTCCGGTGCCTCTGCAATAATTTCCGATATCCTGGAAACATTGAAAGGCGTGCACATTGGCATGTTGCTGCTTGGTTTCGTGCTTTATTTCCTGTTCGGATATCTGCTTTATGCAGCCTTGTTCGCGGCTATCGGTTCAGCAGTTGAGAACCAAGCCGACACTCAGCAGCTTACTCTCCCCGTAACCATACCTCTGATAATAGGTCTGTTCATAATGTTGAGCACTTTCCAGAATCCTGACAGTTCGCTC
>JAZRWT010000062.1:0-2758 GCA_045599845.1 Candidatus Egerieisoma sp.
ATCTCCAATAAGCCTGCAACCTTCAGGTCCTTCAAGAGCCAGGACGCAGCTTGTGCAGTAATCGTACATGCGCACGTCAAAAGGACTTGAGAGCAGGTCCTGATATGTACGTATCGCTTTCTTTCCCTTCAGGTTTTCCTGAACAACAGGCCAGTTCTTCATGCCTCTTACAGGCATCTGACCTATTCCGTCGGGCACGGATTTGTAAAGGATATGCTCATCATCGGTGAAAACAAAAGGCTTTCCAAGAGAGGCGTTCACCTTCCTAGTTGAGATTTTCACTGCCTCAGGCTTTTCCGATGTAGCATCTACTCTGTAAATATTCACTTCACTATCGCCCAGGTTGGTGAAAGCGAAATACTTGCCTGAAGGTGACCAGGTGATGGCGTCGATTCTGGCGCCTTCAGGGAGGCCGGTGACTTCGGTAGTCTGTCCGTTGCTAAGGTTGAGTATGGCAATCTTTTCAAAAGGTATGACCCTGCTTGCGCTGAAATTTACCGGATTGATTCTTTCTCCTGCAATCTTTTCTTCAGGTCCGGCAAGTTCGGCCAAAGGAACAGCACGGCATTTGCGGCTTGCAAGAACCGCCTTGCTGAACTGAGGGTTGTAGAATTTGGAAGGAATAGGGCTGGACATGGCCAGTTCCTTGATAATTGGAGCAGGTTCCTTGAAATGAGGAACTTCTTCCTGCTCCTGGGCATGCGCAGTGACGAGGAAAGCGCACAGCACAAATGCAAGGGTGATGAAACGTTTCATATCTTAAAATGATGATTTGATAGTCAAAACATTAGAATCAAAGTTAAGACTTACAAATCAGAAATCCTAACAACACAACTCAAGTTCTTTTGATGGCGAAGTAAAATAGCCTCACCCTTCACGGAGACAAGCCCTGAGAGAACTTCTGAGGCTGACTTTTTAGTCAGCCAATGTATTGCTTTCAAATTCAAATGAAAAAAAACGGTCAGAAAAACTCTGACCGTTTATTATACGTTAGAAGCAGAGGCACTAAAGCAGGCCGCGGCCGGCGAGCATAGCCTTTGAGTCAGGCTCGCGTCCTGTGAAGGATTTGTAAAGAACCATTGGTTCCTCACTGCCGCCTTTCTCAAGGAAGGTCTCCTTGAACTGCTTTGCAAGTTCAAGATCGAACGGGCCGTTTGGAGAAGCGGTGAATACGCTGAAAGCGTCCTTGTCAAGAACTTCTGCCCAGAGATATCCGTAGTAGCCTGCATCGTAACCGCTTGAGAATATGTGGTTGAAGTAGGTTGTGCGGTAGCGGTATTCAATCTGAGGGTTGAGTCCTATCTGTGCGCGTACATTGTTTTCGAATTCATCTATGAACTGTGCAGGATTCTCAAGGGCACTTGCAGGGATGTCTGTAAGCTCATGCCACTTCATATCCAGTGCTGAAGCTGCTGCAAGTTCGGTTGTCATGAAACCCTGATTGAATTTGAGGGCTGCGTTTATCTTTTCAACCAATTCTGCTGGAATCACTTCTTCATTTTCATTTACAGCATACTGCGCGAGAAGTTCAGGCTGGAATGCCCAGTTCTCGTTGAACTGGCTGAACATTTCAACGAAATCACGTTTCACGCTTGTGCCGCTTATGCTGCGGTAATGGCATTTTGTGAGAAGTCCGTGGAGAGCGTGTCCGAATTCGTGGAATACTGTCTGTACATCGTCAACTCCAAGATACTCAGGAAGGTTGCCAACGTTAACAATGATAGGGCGGATTTCCTGGCCATCGGCAGTGTAATATTGATCACGTATATTGTTCATCCATGCTCCGCCTCTCTTGCTTGACCTTGGGTGGTAATCTGTTGTGAAAATTCCTATCAGGCTTCCATCTTCTGCTGTGATCTTGTAAGTGGTGACGCACTCGGAATTGTATGAAGGAACGTTTTCAATCTTTTCAGCATTGATTCCATAAAGGGTCTTTGCTGCTGTGAAAATGCCTTTCACAACATTGTCAATCTTGAAGTAAGGGCTGATGATTGCATCATCAAGGTCATATTTTGCCTTGCGTACCTTCTCGGCGTAGTACCACCAGTCCCACTGCTCTATCTTGCTGCCTTCAGCAACTTTGCCTGCCTTTATGTCTTCGTTCATAATGGCCTGCATGTCCTTGAGTTCTTCAACTGCCTTGACTTCTGATGCCTTGAGAATGCCATCGAGGAATGAATCAACAGTTGCTGCATCGTGAGCCATCTTTGCTGCAAGAATGTATTCAGCCCAGTTCGGATATCCCAGGATTGCCGCTTTGCGCTGGCGAAGCTGGAGAATCTCAAGAATGAGCTTGCCATTGTCAAATTCATTGCCATTGTGGCCGCGCATTCTGTAAGCCTGATTATACTGTTGGCGAAGGTCCCTGTCTTCTGTTGTGGTCATCATCTGAACGTATTCAGAAGTGCTGAATCCGAATTTCTCCTTGAATGCATTGTTCTCGGAAAGGATGTTGTTGCCCACTTTCTGAATCTTTGAAGCCATCTCAGTGTTTATGGTCCTCAATTCTGCCTGAGCTTCTTCTGAAAGACCTATGCCTTCTCTCTCGAATGACTCGAAATGATTCTTTAGAACCATCTGCTGCTCGCGTGTGAGATTGCTCTGGTCACCATTGTAAATTGCTGCAACCCTTTCATAGAGCGCCTTGTTGAACGAGATGTTGTTCTCGTGCTCTGTGAGCATTGGGATTGCAATCTCCTGAATGGAATCGAGTTCAGGAGTCTGGTCGGTTTCGCTTATATTGTAAAGTACGCCGCCA
>JAZRWT010000063.1:0-3269 GCA_045599845.1 Candidatus Egerieisoma sp.
CCGTTGTTGATGCCGATGACCTCATGGACAAGATGTATTCCACTGCAAAGGAAACTTCGCTTGAACTGGGCAAACTGGCTGATATGAGCCAGGATGAGCAGGAGCATCTTTTTGAAATGATAGGACTTGGAGCATTGAAGTATTTCATTATAAAGGTGGATCCTAGGAAGACCATGCTTTTTGACCCTAGGGAGAGCATTGATTTCAACGGAAATACAGGTCCTTTCATACAGTACACGCATGCCCGTATCAAATCAATTCTAAGAAAGGCTGCGGAAATGGGAATAAGTTCCGGTATGGTTGCAGGAAATGAATCATTGCTTCTGGACAAGGAAATAGAGATAATCAAACTCCTCAATTCATATCCTGATGCAGTAAGGGACGGTGGAAATGCACATTCACCTGCAGTGATTGCTAACTATGCGTACGAACTAGCAAAGGGATTCAATCAGTATTATCACGATACTCAGATTTTGCGTGAGGAGAATGCAGCGGTACGTTCACAGCGTCTTGCATTGCTGAACATAATAGCTTCAATACTAGTAAAAGCCATGGCCATTCTTGGCATTGAACTTCCTGAGAGAATGTAATGGAACATTTCCTGCCTACATCAATAAAGGAGATGAAGGCTCTCGGATGGGAGCAGGCCGATATCATTCTTTTTACCGGCGATGCCTACATAGACCATCCGGCATTCGGTACTGCCGTGATAGCTCGTGTACTTGAGGCGGCAGGATACAAGGTTGCAGTTATTCCTCAGCCCAATTGGCGCGATGATCTTCGCGATTTCAAGAAACTTGGGGAACCAAGATTGTTCTTTGGCGTGAACAGCGGTGCAATGGATTCAATGGTGAACCATTATACTGCTGCAAAGCGGCTCAGAAGCAATGATGCTTATACTCCGGAGGACAGAGCCGGTGCGCGTCCTGATTATGCAGTTTCAGTATATACAGGAATACTCAAGAAACTTTATCCGCACATTCCTGTAATCATTGGAGGCATAGAGGCATCTTTGAGAAGGTTCACCCATTATGATTACTGGAAAGACTGCCTGATGGGGCCTGTCCTGGATACCAGCGGAGCGGACTATCTGAGTTACGGAATGGGGGAGAGGACAATGGTTGCTATGGCTGCATATCTTGAAGACCATCTTCATAAGATGGGACTTGACAGCTTCTCCGGATTTTCAGAATCAAAAACTCCGTTCAGCGCCCTTGGAGCCAATTTTCCTGAAGAAGAACTGCCACAGCAGACAGGATGGATAAGCAGCAGGAAGCCTGATGAGAAGGCAATCATTCTCAAAAGTCTGAAACAATGCAAGGAAAGCAAAAAGGCTTTCATAGAGAGTTTCAATACAATAGAGCTTCAGGCCAACAAGATGTACGCCCAGCTCATGGTTGAACCACTTTCTTCCGGCAGGTTTTTCTATTTGAATCCTCCTTACCAGCCTATGAGCCAGGACGAACTTGATGCCATATATGCTCTTCCGTTTACCCGCAGACCTCATCCAAGATATAAGGACAAGTTCATTTCAGCATACGAAATGATCAAGGACTCCGTAACAACACACAGAGGTTGCTTCGGAGGCTGCAGTTTCTGTACCATTGCCGCCCATCAAGGTAAATTCATACAAAGCAGGAGTCATGAAAATATTCTGGCGGAAATTGAGAGAATAGCAGCAAGGAATGATTTCAAAGGAAATCTTTCAGATGTTGGGGCACCTACTGCCAATATGTACGGAATGGGAGGCAAGGATGCTTCAATATGCGCCAGATGCATACGTAAATCATGTCTTTCACCGAACATGTGCGCCAACCTCAATCATTCCCATTGGAATCTGCTTTCACTGTACTCGAAAATATCCAAGGTCAAGGGAATAAAGCACGCGTACATTGGCAGCGGAATAAGATATGATTTGTTCATAGGGCCTCAAGGCTTTCTGGGTTCGGGGTCAAAGGAATATATGACGGAACTTGTGAAAGAGCATACTTGCGGAAGACTCAAGGTGGCACCCGAGCACACCGGCAGCAATGTCCTTGCATTGATGAACAAGCCATCGTTCAAACTGTTCGAGGTATTTCACAAGGAGTTTGACAGGATAGTTGAACAGAATTCGCTTCATTGCAAACTGGTGCCATATTTCATATCGTCTCATCCTGGATGCACGTTGAAGGATATGGAGGCCCTTTCAAGGAATGCTTCGTTGAAAGGGGTGTATATGGACCAGGTGCAGGATTTCACACCTACTCCAATGACACGTTCTTCTGTTATGTTCTATACAGGACTGGACTTGAAAAGCCTTTCTCCAATATACGTGGAACGCAATATCAAGCAAAAAAAGAAGCAAAAATCCTTATTTTTCAAGTAAATTTTGTTTGATAGGAAAATTGTTCTATAATTGCACGCAATTTCGAACAGAGAATCAATTTATGGGAACAGAGAATAAAAAAGCGGCGTCTGCAATATTGGCTGCAATGATGCATAAGAAGAGAGCTATTGTGAGTTATGCAAACATGTCTGACGAGCTGGCAGCTGCTTTCAAGGAAAAGTATCCTCACGGTTATTCAGACTATTGCGGAGATATAATAAAGATAGACAAGCCGGACGGCACTTCTTTCTATGCCATTTCAATTGAAATTCCGTCGGCCATATATCTGGTGAAGATTGACGTTGAAATAGATGATTATGACGATGCGGAGAAAGCATTGGATGGAAATGCTGAAGATGATGATCAGACTGTTGGTGCAGACAGCACAGACAATACTTTCCCAGACGATGACTCCGGAGCAGCCGCAGTAGCTGCCGAGGATGCCAGTGATGATGAGAATTAACTGCGATATAAGAAGCTATCTCCTTAAACTACCTGAGAATCAGCTATTGTCGGTACTCGCCCTTATCGTGGGAGTTTGCAGCGGAATGGCCGCTGTCATTCTCAAGAAGGGCGTTTCTTTTGTTCAATGGCTGCTTACCAGCTGGTTCAATACTCCGGAAGACAGCCTGCTGTTCCTCATATATCCCGGAGTGGGAATGCTCATAGCCTTGCTTGTTGTCAAATACTTCATAAAGGACAATATAGGCCATGGAGTTACAAAGGTTCTCGTTTCCGTTTCAAAGAACGATGCCAAGATAAAGGCTCACAATATGTGGAGCTCCATCCTCACCAGTACTTTCACAATCGGTTTCGGAGGTTCAGTTGGTGCCGAGGCGCCAATAGTTTATACCGGTGCGGCAATAGTTTCCAATGTAGGTCAGTATTTTCATCTTTCATT
>JAZRWT010000064.1:0-2131 GCA_045599845.1 Candidatus Egerieisoma sp.
AAGACACTTCAAACATTAGCAGATTATTTGCTATAGTGCGGAAGGTTTGCATATTTTTGGTAAACCTTCCGCGGGTGCAAAACTCAACTTGCTTATTTGTAGAAAGTTGTATTTCAGAGGTGCGGAAGGTATGCACAAAATCGGTAAACCTTCCGCACCGGAGTAATCAAAATAGAATGATAATATGGGAAAAGGAAACAAAAAGGTACTGGTAGTAGGTGGTGGAGGAAGGTGCCACGCCATAGTTGACGCTCTGAGCCGTTCGCAGCAGGTGTCACATATATATTGTGCCCCGGGCAATGCAGGAATTTCCATCCAGGGTATGGCAAAGCAGGTTGCTTGTGTTGCAGATTCTCAAAAATCAATTTTTATCTGTGCTGATTCCAGTTCAAAGAATGATTTGACAAAGTCCTGCGCACAAATAGAGAGCGTGGCAATCAAGGACAGCGATATTGCCGGTCTCAAGGCATTTGCGTTGGAGAATCAGATAGACCTTACCGTTGTTGGTCCCGAAGCCGCTCTTGCAAAAGGCATAGTTGACGAATTCCGTGCCGCTGGTTTGAAGATTTTCGGACATACCGCAGCTGCAACTCAGATTGAAAGCAGCAAGGAATTTGCCAAACGCCTGATGGAGCAGTACGGAATACCAACGGCATCGTACAGAAGTTTTACGGATTATGAGCAGGCTGTAAAATACGTTACCTCCCGTCCTTTCCCGGCAGTGCTCAAGTATGACGGACTTGCAGCCGGCAAAGGTGTTGTGATTGCCGAAAATTTGGAGGAGGCCAAGGCTGCTCTTGCCGATATGCTTCTGAATTCAGTGTTCAGTTCATCATCAAAGCCTCATTCTGGAATTTCCGCTGAATCTTCTTCCAAAGAACATTCATGCAATGCGCCTGCCAAGGTAGGTGGCAAATATCCCGAAACAACTGACAGTTTCACCGATAAGGTGGTTGTTGAGGATTTCCTCACAGGACCGGAATTCTCGTTCATGTGCTTTGTGAAGGGCGGAGAAGTCTTCCCTATGCCGCTTTCGCAGGACCACAAGCGTGCCTATGACGGCGACAAGGGCCCTAACACAGGAGGAATGGGCGCATACACAGGCCTTCCTTTCATCACAGAGGAGGACAAGGCCTTTGCTTACACCAATATCATGTGCAAGGCTGCACTTGCGATGGTTTCAGAAAACCTTCCTTTGAGCGGAGTTCTGTACGGAGGCCTTATGAAGACCCCTCAGGGAATAAAGGTGATAGAGTTCAATGCACGTTTCGGAGACCCTGAAACGGAGGTGGTTCTTCCTCTTCTTGAGAGCGATATATACGACATCTTCAGCTATGTTGCCGATGTTGATACAGCTAATGTTTCTACGAGCACGTCAGAAAGCCGTGCAGATATGAACAGAATAGCTAAGTCCGGTTGCGCGGCAGACGGTAATGAGCCGGCAAATGAACTTCATTGGAGGAACGAGGTTACTATGGGCGTTGTGCTTGCATCAAAAGGCTATCCCGGACATTACGAGAAAGGGTATGAGATAAGCAATGTTCCAAATGTTGTGATTCCCCCTGAAACTCTCTTTGACAAAGGGCAGGTTCTTGTGAATCAGGAAAGAGCGGACACTTCTGACTCAGAAGGAAATTGCTCGATAAGGATTTACCATATGGGTACCGCAATGAAGGACGGCAAACTGGTGACTTCAGGCGGACGCGTAATGATGGTAGTGGCAAGTGCAGATACTATCGCCAGTGCAAAAGAAAAAGTGTATAAGGCCGTTTCAAGCATCAAATGCTTGAATCTCTTCTATAGAAGCGACATTGCCCACTGGGCGTTTGAAAAGTAAGGCAGCTTAGATATCAAGCCATTCGACCTCTCCGCCCCAGATTTCAAGGAAGCGGATGAGGTCGTCTCTTTTCACCACCACACTGGCTGAGTTCTCGCAAGGGTGGAAGCTTATCTTTTCAGCTTTCTGCAGGTCACTGTCGAGATAGTATTTAACCCTGTGTCCGTTCTCGAACAATTCCTTGGGGTCGGCTCCTGACAGGTCCATGTCGGATATCAGACCGAATGCGGAAACTGAGCCAGGGTGGAGGCCCAGACAGCGCATCATTCGTTCTTCGGAGGCAAAGGAGAGTTT
>JAZRWT010000065.1:0-1639 GCA_045599845.1 Candidatus Egerieisoma sp.
AAATGCTTGCGAAACTTGAGAACATTAATAACAAATACAGACATACATTATGGAAGAACATATTTCAAGAGAAGCAGCTTTGGAACTGCTCAAAAAGTATAACAAGGATCCTTTCCACATACAGCATGCACTTACAGTTGAGGGAGTCATGCGTTGGTACGCCAATGAACTCGGTTACGGAGATGATGCTGATTTCTGGGCAATGGTGGGTCTGCTTCATGACATTGATTTTGAGGAATTCCCTGAGCAGCACTGCATCAAGGCTCCTGAACTGTTAAGGGCAGCAGGGGTTGGAGAACAGATGATTCACGCCATTTGCAGCCATTGTTATGGTCATGAAGGAATAGACTGCAAACCTGAACATCAAATGGAGAAAGTGCTTTTTGCCGTGGACGAACTTACAGGACTCGTTTGGGCAAGCGCACTGATGCGTCCTTCAAAAAGCGTTCAGGATATGGAACTCAAATCCTTGAAAAAGAAATACAAGGTAAAGACATTCGCTGCTGGTTGTTCACGTGAGGTGATTGAGCAGGGCGCACAGATGCTTGGTTGGGAACTTGATGTTCTTCTGCAGAAAACTATTGATGCAATGAGGGTGGTGGAACCAACACTCGCTTGAAGAATTTTAAGATTATAATTCAGTAAAACGTATTGGAAAATCATAAATAAGCTAAAATCATGAAAAAATTCAGTTACATAATTTGCGTAGCGGCAGTTCTTATGCTGGCGTTCAGTGTTAATGCACAGAATAATCCTAGTAAGTGGAAAATGACCAAGGCCAATAAGAATGCCTTTGAACAGTTATGGGAGAATGACTGCAAGCATATTGCAGCAACCGAATGCGGCAATGCGTATATTGAAGCTCCGAACGTAAAGGCAATGAAGGAGGGCGAATGCATTACTTTCCATATTCCTGTAAAGGATTTCAAGGCCGGTTCATGCGTTGAGTTCAACATTATGCTTGGTGTTACTTCACCATCTCACGAACACTTTTATCTTGAGTATTTAGAGAGTGATTCCTGGAAACAGATAAAGGAAGTCAAATGTGTTGGCGGAAGGAACGAGCCGGCATTCATATTGGAAACCATAAGGTTCAACAATAATGTGAAAGATGGTGAGCTTCTGGTCAGACTTTGCGCTTCACACGATTTCAACGCAGAGGCTGAAGTGAAACTCATGCCATACGGTTACATAGGCGGATACATTGCAGACCGCGGCATGGACATGCCAAAGGATACATTGAAACTCGGTTATCTTGGAAACTCCTTCACTTACGTAAACAATGCCGACTTCATCCTCAAGGAGATAGCTTGGTTCGAAGGCCATTATCTCGATATGAACGTGAATGCATACCCGGGAGCATATTTCAGGAGCCATCTGGCTTTGGAGGGGAGCATGGACGTGATCAGTCACGGAGGATACGACTGGTTCATTCTTCAGGACCAGAGCACACAGGCTGCAAGATTCGGCCGTGATTCCACAATTTCAATCAGCGATTACACAAAGACAATTTCAAAAGTCATAAGATACTTTGCTCCGCAGACACAGATTCTGCTTGAGCAGACCTGGGCATTCAGTCAGGACGACTACGGCAGTTTCGGCAGTTTCGAAGAATTTGACAGGTGCTCAAGCAAAGGCG
>JAZRWT010000066.1:0-1620 GCA_045599845.1 Candidatus Egerieisoma sp.
ATACCTGAAGACATCAGGGACAGCATACTCCTCTGCACTGCAGGTGTTGTAACGCTCACCCTGTGCATAAACGCCACAACCTCCAAATGGCTGCTCAACAAGCTCAAGCTTGTGAAGTCCGATTCTCCTGCAAGGAACAGGATTGACAGCAAGATACAGTCCAACATAAGGCAAAGTGACATGGCCTGCATTGAAAACCTGAAGAAAGAAGAAGCCCTGCAGGGAGCTAACTGGAACTATGTTTCCACTTTCATTCCAAAAGCTGTTGATTTTGATGAAAATGCAAGTGAGATGCAGGATATTGCCCTTGAGTTGAGAATGAAGATTCTTGATAAGGAAAGGAGCGCAACGGCCAGCATTTATGAGCAGGGAATCATTACCAAAAGGTCTTATTCCAAATTAATGGAATCAATAGAAGACCAGTACGATTTTGAAGGTGACAAAGCACTTGACGATCAAGCCCGCAAGAATCCTCTCAAGCTGGTTCACGCCGCATATCACCTTGGAGAACTTATAAAGAACTTCTTTCCAAAAATAGGTGAAAATCTGTTCATTGCAAATGTCTTTGAAAAACAGTACGACCTTATGCGCGGTTTCATAATCGTGCAGGAAGCCGGCAAGGAACTGCTTGCCCATATTGATGAATCAGACATCATTGGCAGACAGCTTGAAAGCAATGTTCTTTCAATGATTGAAGCCGAGCTTGACAGCAATATCAACAGTGCAAAGGACTGTCTTGCAAAAATGAAAGAATACTATCCTGCTCTTTACAACGATGCCGTTACCAACAAAGCCGTGCGTATGCTGCTTGCAGACGAACGCTGCGCAGTGATTGAAATGCAGCAGAAAGGTATCATTTCAGAAGAGGAGGCGGAAAGCATAGTTCTCAAGATTGACGAGCGTCAGAATCTTGGCATACGCTACTAAACGGCAACAGGTGCCTTTATTGCGGGATACGGATCATAGCCTTCAAGATGGAAGTCTTCGTATTTGAAATCGAAGATGCTTTTATGATTTCCGCTAATAATCATCTTTGGAAGCGGCTTGGGGTTGCGTTCAAGCTGAGTGCGCACCTGATTGAAATGATTCAGATATATGTGGGTATCCCCTGTGGTATGAATGAATTCACCCGGGGTGTATCCACATACTTTTGCTATCATAAGTGTAAAGAGGGCATAGGAGGCAATGTTGAAAGGTACGCCTAGGAACAGGTCCGCACTACGCTGATAGAGCTGGCATGAAAGCTTTCCGTTGGCTACATAGAACTGGAAAAGGCTGTGGCATGGAGGGAGGGCCATCTTCTCCACATCGGCCACATTCCATGCGGAAATCATCAGACGCCTGCTGTTGGGATTGTTCACCAGATCACGCATAAGATTGGCAAGCTGATCTATCTCGCCTCCATCAGGAGTCTTCCAATGCCTCCACTGGGCACCATATACAGGACCCAGCTCCCCGTCCTTATCGGCCCATTCATCCCATATTGTTACTCCGTGTTCGTTGAGGTACCTGATGTTGGTGCTGCCGCTTATGAACCAAAGCAGCTCGTAAATTATGGATTTCAGATGCACCTTCTTTGTGGTGAGAATAGGGAAGCCCTCGTTCAGGTCAAATCTCATC
>JAZRWT010000067.1:0-4735 GCA_045599845.1 Candidatus Egerieisoma sp.
TGACGCCAAGGCTGGAACAGCAAAGAAAAAGAAAGTGCTTGTAATAGGCGCTCATCCCGATGATCCCGAGAGTTGCGCCGGAGGAACTATTCTCAAGATGCTTGCAGCAGGTTTTGATGTGAAAGTTGTTTATTTCACTCATGGAGAACGTGGCATTCCTGACGTATCCCTGGATGAATCCGCAAGGGTGAGGACAAAGGAAGCTATTGATGCCTGCAACAAGATGGGCGTACCTTACATATTCATGAATCAGATTGACGGTGAAAGCGAAATCAATGCCGGCCGCTACCTTGAAATGCAGGAACTCATCAAAACAGAACATCCCGATATGGTTCTCACACACTGGCCAATTGACAGCCACCGTGACCATGTGAACTGCTCGGTACTTGTTCTTGACACATGGAGGCGTATAGGCAATTTCTTTGATATCTTCTATTTCGAGGCAATGACCGGTCTGCAGTCAAAGACTTTCCTGGCCACTGATCTGGTTGATATATCCGAATGGCACGACAAAAAGGTTGAGGCACTTTACTGTCACAAATCACAGGGCTGTGAAGAATGGTATCCTCAATATCATCTGAAAATGGAGGAATTCTACGGACTCAGACGTGCTGTAAAATATGCCGAAGCATTCATACGCTTTGACCAGAATCCTAGTCCGCGCGGAATAATGGAAATTTAACGTAATCATGAAAAGAATTTATCTGACATTACTTTTTGTGGCTGTTTGCATCTGCTGCCAGGCAGTGCCAAGAATTCACGTGATTGCAACAGGTGGAACAATAGCGGGAAAGCTCTCCGCAGGTTCGAACAATTATGAAGCAGCTCAGGTTGCAGTTGAGACTTTGTTCGATGCAGTTCCCATGCTCAGGGAATATGCGGAACTTGAGTACGAACAGTTCTGCAACATAGGAAGCCAGGACATGGATGAAACCATCTGGCTCAAACTGGCACAACGAGTAAACTCTCTTATGGCAGATTCCACTTGCGATGGCATTGTAATAACACATGGAACCGATACCATGGAAGAAACAGCATTCTTCCTGAATCTCACGATAGCAAGGCTCAAACCAGTAATACTGGTTGGATCCATGAGGGCATCGGATGCTCCACAGGCCGATGGTCCTGACAATCTGCTTGTTGCTGTTCAGCGCGTGATAGACAGCAATTCCCAGCAAAAGGAAAACCCGTATAACGAAGTCCTTTGTTGCCTTGGACAGAAGGTCTTCAAGGCAAGTGATGTATTCAAGCTGAATACGCATACAGTTGACGCATTCGGTTCTGCCGGTAACAAATGTCTGAAACTCATTTCAGATTGTAAGTCCCCGGTATTCGACATAAGCGGATTGGAAACTCTGCCTCAGGTGGGAATAATCTACGGATACGGAGGAGACTCATCACTGCCTTTGCAATCATTCATGGATGCCGGTTTCAGCGGAGTTGTACTGGCTGGCGCAGGCATGGGAAATTTCCATCGTTGTGTAATGAAAACTGCTTTGGAGGCCAAGGAAGCCGGTATGGTCATAGTCCGTTCTTCAAGGGTTCCTTACGGCGGTGTTTACACAGACCAGGGGGAGGTTGATGACATCAAGTATGGTTTTGTTGCCGCAAACGGTCTTTCCCCGCAGAAGGCGCGCATCCTGCTTATGCTTGCTCTAACGAAAACAAATGATATTGAGCAGATAAGAAACTGTTTTTCAGAATAGTCATCTTGTCAAATCCAGAAGACCGTTGATTATCGTGAGAGGGTGGGCCGGGTTGCCTGGGATGTAAAGGTCAACATGGTGCTTGTCCAGGAATGTCCTGTCAAGTTCAGGCGAGTCTGCGAACATGCCTTCGCTTATTGCATCCGTACCATCAAGGACCAGTATTCTTGGTTCAGGGCATGCTTCGTAGGTCAGCTCAAGCGCCTTTGCCATATTGGCTGAAATCGGGCCTGTGACCAATACGCCGTCGGCATGTCTCGGTGATGCTACGAAATCAATTCCAAAGCGCCCCATATCGAACTGAACGTTACCGGTAGCGTTGAGTTCAGCTTCACAACTACCATCGCCTCCAGCCGATACCTGCCTGAGTTTGAGCGAATTGCGGAATATCTTCCGTATCTCCGGGCGTATGGCTCCCTTGTCAAGTTCAACAGGCTTGTCCTCACCTTCACGTATTATGAGCCTTTCGCGCACGTTGGTAGCAAGATGAGTGTCGTCCGTGAAATGTATCTTTCCAGGGAAACACCTCTCGCATTCGCCGCAGAACAGGCATTTCCCCAAGTCTATGCTTACAGGAGCTGTGCCTATTGCACCGGCAGGACATACATTGGCCAAGGCCTTTTCATTCACCTTTTCCGTTGATATCACTGGTCTTCCGCGGAATAAACCGGGCACTTTTGATGTGCGTACATTCGGTATGAACTGTTTACCCTGATGGAGAAATATCTTGAGAGTATTTAACATGGCTGTTTCTATTAAAGGTCGTGTCCGCAGTAGGACAGGTTAAAACTTTTATTACAGATAGGGAAGTCCGAAATCTCGTTGCCGCGTACCGCAAGAGCCAGAGCCATCCAATTGTGGAAGGAAGGATCCTTTATCTTGTACGCAGCCAGCTCACCATTTGCATCAGTGACTGCGCAGTGGCATATTTCTCCTCTCCATCCCTCTACCAGGGCGATAGTGAAAGAATCCTTTTCCGGAGTTCCGCAGGACTGCATTCCGTTCTTGAAAGACGGCATCTGTTCGAGCAGAGCGCGCACAATTGCCATTGACTGCTTCACTTCATCTATCCTGAGTTCTGTTCTTGCAAGCACGTCTCCTGCATTTTTCACTACAGGCACCACATTGAGTGAGGAGTACAGCCCGTATGGATGGCTTGCCCGTATGTCACGGCATACGCCGGCGCATTTGGCCGCCATTCCAACAGCTCCTATTGATTCAGCCTGTTCCATACTCACAATGCCGGTACGGTCAAGACGTGAGAGGACAGAAGGGAAATGCTGTATTTTGTTGCTCATTTCAAGGAAGTCGCGCTCGTAAGATGCAAGGTCTGAGAGAAGCTGCTTCCTGAGTTCTTCGGTGAAAGCGTATGGAGCATAAGCCGGGCGGACATTGCCCTTGCCAAGACGGTTTCCACACCATCTCTGTGAAAAATTGACAATAGGAGTGCGGAGACGGCCGTAAACCGCCGCTCCAAGCTGATAGGCTACATCACCGCAAATGGCTCCGAGGTCTCCGGTATGGTTGGCCATGCGCTCAAGCTCCGCTGCCAGAGTCCTTGCCCAGAGTACTTCCTTTCCTGGCTTGAAGCCGCAGAGGCTCTCCCAAACGCTGGCAAAAGCGGTGGAATGGCTCACGGAAGTGTCACCGGCAATACCTTCTGCCAGCAGTACGCGTTCAATCAGACGTTTTTTCCTGAGCATAAGATTCTCAATCCCTCTGTGCTGCCAGCCAAGCTGGATTTCAAGATGGAGCACATCCTCGCCATTGCAGATGAAACGGAAATGTCCCGGCTCAATAACTCCGGCATGAACTGGACCTACGCCAACCTCGTGCAGCTCCTCGCCATCCATCTGGAAGAACTTATATTTTCCTGGCATGAAATCACGTACGGGCTTGTACCAAGGATGTCCTTTGAATTCAAGCTTCCAGTTTTCGTGTATCTCACGCTCGAAACGTTCCAGAGCAAGGCAGGAGGATGCTATTGAATGGAGTTCAGCGGTTTTCTCAACATTGCAGGCATAAATTATTATATCATGCGCACTGTCATCTGCAATGCACATCACAAGCCTGAGGCTTTCTGCGCAAGGATATGCAAAATAGCTTGCACAGTGTCTTGCCTTGTTGCTCAGCAGCTCAATGGTTTCAGAGCGGAATTCTTCGTAGCTGAGAACAGGAATCCTAGCCACGCTCACGCAGCTTCCATTGCTTATATGTAATATATTGTTGTTCATATGCGTTACGAAATCATTGCAGCAGCCTGCCTTATGAGTTCGGTCAGGAATGCCGGTGTGTTAAAGCCAATGTAAGCGGCAAGTACGAATAGAACAAGCTGGGTGATTGATTCCCAGGCCGATATCCTTATCTTCTCAAGCGGCTTGTTAGCTGGCAGGAAAATTATGCGGAACATGCTTCTGGAGAATGCCCAGAGCAGTACTGTGAGCAGGAAGACAGTTATTGCGAATATTACCAAGCTGCCCTCGGCTATCATTGATTTGAATACAAGCAACTCGCTGAAGAACAGGCCGGAAGGTGGTACGGCAGCAATGCTCACAAATCCAAGAATCAGTACAAGCGCGCCAAAAGGATTGAGTTTCAGATAGTCTCCCATATCATCTATCATCTTGCTTTTATATGTGCGCCAGAGCTGTGTGAAGTGGAAGAAAAGACCGGATTTCACGAAGGTGTGCATTACTATATGGAGCATGGCGGCCATGAAACCTGCTTTTCCAAAGCACAGGCCCAAGGTTGCAACGGACATGTGTTCAATGCCGGAATATGCGAGCATACGCTTGAAATTGCTTATCCTTACCATGTATATTGTAGCAATGAAGAGTGTTATGAGTGCCGATACCAGCATAACCATCCTGGCCCAGGCGGCCAGTTCAGTACCATGTATGGCTGCATATACACGGAAGATGCCGCAGAACCCAAGGTTCATCAGTGCGCTTGCCAGCAGTGCACCCGATGGGGCAGGGGCCTTGTCCTTTGCGTCAACACCGGCGGTGAACATAGGGAATAGCCCAAGC
>JAZRWT010000068.1:0-1531 GCA_045599845.1 Candidatus Egerieisoma sp.
TTTCACCGCTGAACAGTTCACCCCCTTTGACTACAGCTTTCGCCGACGGTATCTGGAAACGACCTGTGTTCTTCGCCAGAAGTATGTAGGTATATGAGAACTGAACGGACTTGGACTGTTTCCCGTTTATATTCTGAATTCTGACGGAGCTTCCCTGCTGCGGGCCCCACACCAGCTGGAAATCATCGCCCTGATTCCATTCGAACTTGGAAGGTTTGTTCTCACCCTCGAAAACAAACGTTACGGTAAACTGCTCATCCAGCGCAACAAGATTCGGAGCCTCAACACTCAATGTCTGTGCGAACATTGAGGAAAGCCCTGATAACATGATTGCCAACGAGGCAAATAACTTCTTCACATTCATTTCTTTACCAATTTTTCTCTTTCTGGCGTGACTTCATCACAGCAGCTTTTTCCTTGTTCACCTTATCCTGAGTTTCCTTCTCCTTGGCCTGAATGGCCTGCAACATCTGCTGCGCTGCCTGAGGACTTATCTGCGGTTGAGCGCCGCTATCCTGGCGGTTGTCATCATTCTGGTCCTGATTCCGGTTCTGATCCTGATCATTATTCTGATCCTGGTTCTGATCCTGGTTCTGATTCTGATCCTGATCCTGGTCCTGGTTCTGGTTCTGATCTTGGTTCTGATCCTGATTCTGGTCCTGATTCTGGTCCTGATTCTGCTGATTCTCCAGCATCTTTCTGGCATAGATGTAATTTTCCTTGGCATCCACATCCTCAGGACGCAGAAGCAGTGATTGCTTGAAAGCATCTACAGCCTTCTGCCAATCCTTCCCTGCGACAGCCGCATCCCCTACGTTGAAGTAGTAGTCCGCCCCGTACTCAGTGATAGGAGCGGTATCCTTGATGGCATCGTAATATTTGGATGCTTCCGGAGAAGACATCTTGTACATGGTGTTGGCAAGGTTGTAATTGGCGGCCACGGAAGTGGAATCCTTGACAAGAGCCCTCCGGTACTGGATATCCGCCTTACGGTACTCCTCCCTGCGGAAATCATGGTTGCCCCTCCGCACTTCCCTCCTGTCCGGTCCCTGTGCGGAAACCGGAAGGAAGTTCAATACTGAACACAGGAGAATAACAATATATCTCTTCATAGCCATCACCTAATCAAATAACTGTTTTCTTGCCTTCCTCTCCCCTATCAGCATCTCGATTGCAAACAGGGCAAGTGCAATTGCCAGAAAATACATGAACTGCTCATCATATTCCTCGAAGATTACGGAATTGAACTTTTCCGCATCCATCTTCTGGATGGATTCCACAATAGGCTCAAGTCCGAATTCGCTGTTACCGGCCCTCACATAGGCACCGCCTCCCGCAGCCGCAGTTTCCTTCAGAATCTTTTCATCGAGCTTGCTGACGACAATGTTGCCATCCTTATCCTTCATCAGGCCCCCGTTCATGGGAATAGGTTTCCCTTCTGGAGAACCGATACCTATTGTGAACACCTTTATTCCCATCTCAGCAGCCTGTTTTGCGGCAGCAACAGGATCATCCTCATGATTCTCCCCAT
>JAZRWT010000069.1:0-9000 GCA_045599845.1 Candidatus Egerieisoma sp.
AGAAACATTTCTGACAATAACAAACATATTAAACGTAATTTTATTAAAAATCAAACATTTAGCAATCGTAGCCTCGCGGCCTAGCCGATGTAGTGCTACTTTTGCGCTGAACTAAAGTTAATGAATCATATGGCAAAGAAAACAGTTAAGGAAGTTGAGAAAACAATGGAACTGGGGTCTCTTGACCCGGTTGAAATTCTTGGAGTAAACAATGCCCTGCTCTACAAACTTATGGCAGGATTCCCGGATTTGAGAGTGGTGGCAAGGGGGAGCATTATAAGGGCCATAGGTGCATCAGATTCCGTAAATGCTTTTGAATGTGCAATTAACGAGCTCATACAGACAAGAATGCGCAAGCGCAGATTGTCTGAAGACGATGTTGATGAAACTCTTTTCAACATACAACGCCCTGCAGGTGACAAGGAAACGGAAGGGAGCGGGAACGAAGATTCTGAACATATAATCACATACGCAAGTGACGGACGCGCAGTCAAGGCCAGAACCAGGAATCAGGTTAAATTCATTGAGCAGTTCGCAAAGAACGACCTCATGTTTGCAATAGGTCCTGCAGGTACAGGAAAAACCTATGTGGCAATTGCTTTGGCTGTAAGAGCACTGAAAAACAGGGAAGTAAGAAGGATCATACTCACCAGACCTGCAGTTGAAGCCGGAGAAAGGCTTGGATTCCTTCCTGGTGATATGAAAGACAAACTTGACCCATACCTGCAGCCGTTGTATGATGCGCTTATGGATATGATACCATCGGCAAAGTTGAAGAGTCTGATGAGCGATGGTACAATACAGATAGCTCCTCTTGCATATATGAGGGGCAGAACCTTGGAGAATGCATTTGTTATACTGGACGAGGCGCAGAATACCAGCCTCTCCCAGATAAAGATGTTCCTTACCAGAATGGGCAACAATGCAAAATTCATAATCACCGGAGACACCACCCAGATAGACCTTCCCAACAAGGCCGATTCAGGTTTGGCAAAGGCAATTGAAATGCTGAAAGGAATAAAAGGCATATCAACGGTGCAATATACCAAAGATGATATTGTAAGGCATCCTTTGGTTGGAAAAATAGTGAAAGCCTTCGAAGGTCTTGCAATGGCGCTCCTGCTTGTCATGGGGACTTGCATCCCTGGTCTTGCACAATTCATGCAGGGTGTAGAGGGCGGACTTGCTCCTCGTTTCAAACAGCACGTTGAATTCTTCTGTGCGGACTCACTCAAAGGAAGAGCCGCCGGCAGCCATGGGGAACTTGTGGCCGCACATTATATTTATGACAAGCTTTGCGAGTACGGCATAAATCCTGTTACCGAAAGGGACGGCGATGATTTTTTCATAACCAAGAATCAGCTGCCCGGTTATGAGCAGACCGTTGCGGACACAATTCATTCACGCAATGTGATTGCAATGATTGAAGGCACGGATCCGCTCCTGAAGAGTGAGTATATAGTCATTGGCGCACATTATGACAATGTGGGCTTCAACACAATGAATGTGAACGGAGAGGGAAGAATCAACATTTTCCCTGGCGCAGACGCCAATGCCTCCGGGACTGCAATGCTGCTTGAACTTGCGCATGAAATCGATTGCAGCAGAATCATGTTCCGGCGTTCGGTTATCATTGCCTTCTTTGGAGCAGGAGACCAGGGGCAGGCCGGAAGCTGGTATTTCCTGAACCGTTCGTTCAAGGAACTGTCAAATATTGATTATATGATAAATCTGGATATGGTTGGACGGGGGAATGACTGCCGCATATTCACAGGAATAGTAAACAAGGAAATCAATGCAATCGTGGAAGAACTCAAGGAGCGTGAGGCGAGCATTGAACCCAAATACATTTCACATGACTTTTCATCCGACCACAGGAATTTTCATGCAAGCGGAATACCTGTGACTCTCATTACCACCGGCATGCATCCTGACTGCCTTACTTCACGTGACGTTCCTTCAAAACTTGACTACAGACAGATGGAGGATATTGCAGAGTTCACTTTCGCACTTGCCCAGCGTGTGAGCAGCAAGGAAGCGAAGCTCCAAAGCATAAAGGACAATACTTATGAACCGAAAGCGGCGGAGGATGCCAAAGGCCATATATATACACAGATGGAAGTTGACCGTCCTGCACAGTTCCTGCACGGTGATGAACTCCAGTTTATGGACAAATGGGTGAACCCTTATATCAAGTTCCCTGAAAGCGCGCTCAAGAACGGTGACAGCGGAAGGGTTACTGCCGAATTCATCATTGAAAAGGACGGCAAGGTTACCAATGTGAGGATAGTGCGCGGGATAAGTGACGATCTGGACAATGAAGTGATGAAAGTTATAAGCGCTTCCCCTAAATGGAAGGCGGCCGTTCTGCACGGAGAGCCTGTAAGGGTGAAGACCTATGTTAACGTGGATTTCAGACTGCGCAAGAAAGGCCGTTTCGGATTGAAGAAATAACAAGAATATTCAATAAATTTGCAACTTGATTTTTTGATGATATGGAATATAACTTTAAGGAAATAGAACAGAAATGGCAGGCGAAGTGGGCTGCCGGGAAAACATTCAGAGTTAAGGAAGATTCTTCAAAACCAAAATATTACGTACTGGATATGTTCCCTTATCCTTCAGGGGCGGGACTTCATGTAGGACATCCGCTGGGATATATTGCAAGTGACATATACAGCCGTTACAAAAGACTCAAAGGCTTCAACGTGCTCCATCCCATGGGATATGACGCGTTCGGCCTTCCGGCTGAGCAGTATGCAATACAGACAGGTCAGCATCCTGCAAAAACTACAAGGAACAACATAAACAGATACCGCAGCCAGATGGACCGTATAGGTTTCTCCTACGATTGGAACCGTGAAGTGCGGACCTGCAATCCAGGATATTACAGATGGACACAGTGGGCGTTCCTTAAAATGTTCGGCCATTGGTACAACAATGAAAGCGGCAAGGCTGAACCAATTGAGAAACTTGTAGCCATTTTTGAAAAGGAAGGCAATTCCAATGTGAATGCAGCCTGTACGGAAGGTCCTGTTTTCAGTGCCGATGAATGGAATTCATTCAGTGAGAAGGAGAAGAGCGATGCTTTGATGCGCTACAGAATAGCATATCAGGGCGAAACCTCTGTGAACTGGTGTCCAAAACTTGGAACGGTGCTTGCCAACGATGAAGTAAAGGAGGGACTTTCTGTGAGAGGAGGCTTCCCTGTTGAACAGAAGAAGATGAAACAGTGGCAATTGCGCGTTTCCGCCTACGCCCAGAGATTGCTTGATGATATTGAGGGGCTTGACTGGACAGAATCTCTCAAGGACATGCAGCGCAACTGGATAGGACGTTCACAGGGTGCGGAAATGATATTCAAGGTTGGCAATTGGGACGTAAAGATATTCACAACCAGGGCAGATACCGTATTCGGTGTTACTTTTATGGTTCTTGCTCCTGAAAGCGAGTGGGTTGCACGTCTTACAACTCCTGAGTGCAAGGCAGAGGTTGATGAATACATAGCTCAGACAAAGAAGAAGACCGAAAGGGAGAGGATTTCAGAAACGAAGAAAGTTACGGGAGTGTTCACAGGTTCCTACGGCACAAATCCTTTCACAGGTGAGAAGGTTCCTGTATGGGTAAGTGACTATGTACTCAGCGGTTACGGTACAGGAGCCATCATGGCGGTTCCTGCTCATGACAGCAGGGACTGGGCCTTTGCCAAAAGATTCAATCTTCCTGTTATCCCTCTGATTGAAGGCTGCGATGTAAGCGAAAGCAGCTTTGATGCAAAGGAAGGTACAATGATAAACTCAGGCTTCCTCACAGGAATGAGCGTGAAGGATGCCATTCCTGCAGCGATAGATGAAGTCGAGAGAAGAGGTATTGGCAAGCGCAAGATAAACTACAGGCTCAGGGATGCCATTTTCTCAAGACAAAGGTACTGGGGCGAACCATTCCCTATATACTACAAGGATGGAATACCATCGCCAGTGGAAGAAAAGGATCTGCCTCTGACTTTGCCTTCAATTTCCTCCTTCCTGCCTACTGAGAACGGAGAGCCACCTTTGGCAAGGGCCAAGGACTGGACATACAACGGTTATCCTTTGGAGACAAGTACAATGCCCGGCTTTGCAGGCAGCAGTGCATACTATCTCAGATACATGAATCCACGCAACAGTTACGCATTGGTAAGCAAGGAAGCAAACGCTTACTGGCGCAATGTTGACCTTTACATAGGCGGAACGGAGCATGCTACGGGGCATTTGATATATTCAAGGTTCTGGAACAAATTCCTGTATGATCTGGGCTATGTCTGCGAGGTGGAGCCTTTCAGAAAACTCATAAATCAGGGAATGATTCAGGGACGTTCGAATTTTGTTTACAGAATCAAGAACACCAACACTTTCGTTTCCCATGGCCTCAAGGACCGGTATGATACCACTGAGATTCACGTTAACGTGAACATTGTCAATGCAGACCGCCTTGATCTGGAAGCATTCAGAAACTGGATGCCTGAATACAAAAATGCTGAATTCATTCTTGAGAACGGTGAATACATCTGCGGCTGGGCTGTTGAGAAGATGAGCAAGAGCATGTTCAACGTGGTTAATCCGGACAATATCTGTGATTCATACGGTGCCGATACGCTTCGTCTTTATGAAATGTTCCTTGGCCCGCTTGAAGCATCAAAACCTTGGGACACAAAGGGAATTGACGGTGTTCACAGATTCCTAAGGAAATACTGGAGAATGTTCTTCAACAATGACGGACTCTGCCTTTCTAACGGAAAGCCAAGCGCTGCCGAGCTCAAGGTTCTGCACAAACTCATAAAGAAAGTGGGCGATGACATTGAGAACTTCTCATTCAACACATCGGTAAGCGCCTTCATGATAGCGCTCAATGACCTGCAGACCCTCAAATGCAACAACAGGGAGATTCTCGAACAGTTCACAATACTTCTTGCTCCGTTCACTCCGCATATATGCGAGGAATTGTGGAGCCTGCTCGGACACGAGGAAAGCATAAGCACTGCACACTTCCCTGATTACAATGAAGAATATACGAAGGAGGATACCTTTGAATATCCTGTATCATTCAATGGAAAAATGAGATTCAAGATTGAATTGCCAAAGAATGTTGATGTTGCAACTGCCCAGAAAGCAGTGCTTGAGAACAGCATGAGTGCAAAATGGCTTGAAGGCAAAAGCGTGAAGAAGATGATTGTGGTACCTGGCAAAATTATTAATGTTGTATGCTAAAATATTGAAACTATGGCTATAACCAGTGACATTATCCTTAAAGGTATAAAATCTTACCTTATCATAACTTTTGGTATATTCCTTTATGTTGTAGGATGGATATCGTTCATGATTCCGCAAGGCCTGTCCGGAGGAGGTGTCACAGGAATATCGGCCATAATCAATTTTGCCACCAACGGATATATAGAAATATCCTATTCATATCTGGTACTCAACGCAATACTTATTACCACAGGAACAATAATACTTGGCAAAGGATTCGGAGCAAAAACCATTTACAGCATAGTGATGGCTTCCATAATGTTCAAGGTCCTTCCATATTGGGAATTTCTCACAAGGCTTTCGGATATTCCCGAACCATGGATTAACGCCGTGATAAGCGGAACTCTGAGCGCCTTTGGAATAGCAGCTATATTCTTCCAGGGCGGCAGCACCGGGGGAACAGACGTCATTGCGCTCATTCTCAACAAATACAGCAACACTTCTCCTGGAAAAGGATTCATGTATTGTGATCTGGTAATCATAGGTTCGGTGATATTCCTTCCTGGAAAGGGACTTCAGGATGTGGTTTACGGATATGTTCAAATGGTTTCATTCACATATATGCTTGATTCTCTTCTGTATGGTTCAAAACAATCAATACAGATGTTCATATTCAGCGGCAAATATCAGGAAGTGGGAGACATGCTTCTGCACAAAATGAGGCGCGGAGTAACTGCCCTGGATTCAGTAGGCTGGTATTCACAGCAACCCGGCAAGGTGCTTGTGGTTGTTGCCCGCAAGAGCCAGATAAACGAACTGACTAGTGCCATAAAGGAAGTGGATCCAACAGCTTTCATTTCAGTGACTCCAACAGCAAGCGTTTACGGGCAGGGCTTCGATACCATAAAGGAAGTGAAAATCAGTCCTAAGAAAAAACCTGGAGTAATGTCCATTTTTACGGGAAGCGGGGATCCTTCCGACAACAAATTTTAATCTTACAACATGAGACATAACATTTTCATTACTCTCAAGGAATATTCAATAATAAGCCTTGGGCTTCTTCTCTATACTCTTGGATGGGATACTTTCCTGATTCCGAACGGACTTGTAGGCGGAGGTGTTACAGGTATCTCAGCCATACTTCTCTATGCGTTCAACATACCTTTGAGCGTAACTTTCTTTATAATAAATGCAGTCCTGCTTTTGATTGGGCTCAAAATTCTTGGCAAGGGCTTTGGAGCAAAAACCATATATGCCATTATTATAGCATCGGTTTTCTTTGATGTGGTACCTGAATTCCTTTCGGAAGATTTCATAAGGGAATTCGCCACCAGCAATGGAAAACTCCTGTGCGCCATTTGCGGAGGTTTGATGGCGGGACTTGGAATAGGCATCTGCTTCTCACAAGGCGGGAGTACCGGAGGCACGGACATAGTTGCGCTCATATTTTCCAAGCTGAGAAATGTTGCTCCGGGAAGAGTGATACTTACCATTGACATATTCATAGTGGCAAGCGCCCTGCTGCTTCCCGCTAAAGAAATAGTGGACGCCGCCGGCAATGTAACAGGAGTGCAGCCCTTCGGTGAGAAACTGGCCATTGTCCTTTACGGCTACATACTTGTATTCACGACCGGCTATGTGATTGACCTTTTCATTTCAGGTACCAAACAGTCCCTGCAAGTGTTCATCATTTCTGAAAAATATGATCAGATAGCGGACCTTATAATATCTGACCTCAAGCGAGGAGTAACACTTCTGGATTCAGAAGGCTGGTACACCAAGAGAAAAGGAAAGATTCTCATGGTTATGATACGCAAACATGATATACGCTTGCTTTATAGAATAATAAAAAACGTTGACAAAAATGCTTTCATTTCAGTGAGCAGTGTTTCAGGCGTTTACGGCAATGGTTTTGACGCCATGAAAAAGTAGGTGCGTTTTTTCTATATAATCCGCTATTTTCCCTTGCACGGAATTCATATTCCATAGTTGTTTCAATGCGTATATAGTTTTTGTGAAATGCTCATATTCAAGCTTTTTTAAAGGCTGTATGTGTAACTTGCATGGAAAAAAACTATGGAACAACAGTTGAAATCCCTGTCAATGATGCATATCCCGCTGCTTATTCTGCTTGTTATCCAAGCAGTGAAACCCTCGTACGCCTTTGTCATAGACTTCACTTTATTAAGTTCTCCCTTAAGGGTAATTGTGCTTCAAAGAAACAGGATAATAAGCGGAAGAAAAGCATTGCCGGCATTTGCGTTAGTGTCTGTTGCAATTCCGGTTACAACAAGTATCCTTATGGATTCTTATTATGATATAGAACCTTATCTTGCATTATATTACCTCATCAATCTTTTTGTTGCCTTCCTGCCACTGGGCATCATAATAAGGTTTTTCTTGAAGAATTATACAAATCCTTCACTGCTTCCGGACATCAGAAACTTGAAAAGGATTCTGCGCAATGCGTTCCTGTTCATAGCCTGGTGCGCCATCATCCCGCAGATTGCAGTTTATTGCAGTTCCAGAGGTTTATGGTTATGGACTGTTCTTTTTATCATCATATTCAGCTTTACAGAATTCAGGAGCATGAAAAAATTACAGCAGCAAATGCCTGTACCATACAGCAGGATGTCAGAAACATTGATTCCGCTCGTTGAAGACCATGCTGGAGGCAATCTTATAGAAAGCCTTGATAAATTCCTTGTTAAAGACAAAGGTTGCCTCAATAAGAAGCTTACAGAAAAGGAGCTTGCCGCCAGGCTTGGTACAAACAGGTGCTATCTTTCACGAACCGTAAACAGCAGGCTTGGCTATAGCCTTCCTCTGTATATCAACAGGTGCCGCATATATTTTGCCTGCCTTATGATGATTGAGAATCCTGATTACACAAACAACTATATAAGCGAATGCTGTGGTTTTGTAGTTTCATCCACTTTCAATAACAGTTTCAAGAGGGTAACTGGCAAAACTCCATATATATGGAGAAGGGAGGCAATGATCGTTAAAGCTAATACAGGAAAATATGAATTGGATAAAGTGTTTAAAGAATTGGATGAAAAGGTCCTTCAACAGCATCGCCGGCAATGTTGACAAATTTCTCTTTGAGGAACATGAAGTACTGATTGAAGATGAAACTACCGGCTTTATAGAATGCAATGTGAAAAAGAAGAAACAGAACAATTATCAGCAAATTCTTGATGATTCGGACAGAATGCTGCTCAAGGATGAATTGTACCTCAAGCAAGTGAAGCTGGATGATCTGGCCAGGATGACATATACGAACCGCAACTATCTCTCATACGCCATAAAGGACATAAAGGGCACTACCTACAGGCATTACCTGAACGGGTTCAAATTGAAGCATGCCATGCGCCTTTTGCAGACGGATTCTGAAATGAGTTTGCACCAGGCTGCAACACTCAGTGGCTTTACAAGAACCAGTGTACTGCTCGATGAACTTGAAAGGAGCGGTGACCCTGCTTTGGATTGGATGAAAAAGAAGTATCTTTGTAAGAAATAGTGTGTCACGAGAAGAACATTTGATGAGTTGGCCACTTTGATGATGCTCTTCGCAACTTTGAAAGAGATGGTGGTAGGCCCACCGCATACGGTGTTCAGGCGCAGTTTCCAAACCACTTTGTGCGGCTGTGAGGGAAACTGACCGGTCGTGAACGACAACTGGAAGGCTGATGAGAATCAGTCGAGGTGAGCATCGAGGAGATGAATGAAAGTGAACCATTGATGAGGTGCCGTTAGCAAAAAGTAGGTT
>JAZRWT010000070.1:0-8526 GCA_045599845.1 Candidatus Egerieisoma sp.
GGGATGATTGATGCCCATAATAATCTTGAGCATGGTTGACTTACCGGCTCCGTTCTTGCCCACGAGTCCTATTCTGTCCGAATCATTGATATGAAAGTTCACATCTTTGAAAAGGTCAAACCCTCCGAAACTTACTGTAAGGTCATTGATTGAAATCATTCCTGTGATTTTGGTTTGCAGACGATTATACTCAGTTCATAAAGAGCGTACAAAGGAAGTCCTACAGCCATTAGAGTGAATGGATCTCCTGATGGAGTAATAAGAGCTGCAACAACCATCAGTACCACAAATGCGTGTTTCCTGTATTTCTTCAGGAAGTCCTTTGTAAGGATACCAAACTTGCCGAGAATGGCTGCGAGCGAGGGCATTTCAAATACAATCCCTATTATCATTATGAGCCATACAAACATATTGATGTATGATTGCAGCGAAATGGTGTTCTGGATTGTATCACTGACCTGATACGTACCAAGGAATCTTATGGTCAGAGGAAAAATGAGGAAATATCCCACCAGAAGCCCTAAATAGAACAATATGCCGGCAAAGGAGAATGCACCGGTTACGGCCTTCCTTTCATTCTCATACAATGCCGGTTTCACGAATGACCACAATTGATACACAATATACGGTACTGTGAGTACGAGAGCAATGTAAAATGATGTTGAGATATGAATGAAGAACTGGGCTGCCATGTCAATGTTTATGAGTTCGAGATGAAATTCATCCAGAAGCGGCAGTCCCATCAAGGCCAGGGCCTTGTCCATGAGTCTGTAAAGCAGGAAATTCCCGTTTGTTGGAGCAAGTATTATGTTGTCGAAGAGTAAGTTCTTGAAAGAGAACACAACAGCCATGACAACAACTACGGCAACGGCACTCTTGAAAAGTACTTTACGCAACTCATCAAGATGCTCCCAAAAGGTCATCTGCTTCTCTTCGTCAGCCACAATTACTTGTTCTCGTCTTTCTTATATAATTCTTCCTTGGCGTCCTTCTTGTGGCCTTCTGCATTTATATCATCTTCAATGCCTTTCACGCCATCCTTGAAACTCTTTACACCTTTGCCTATACCTTTCATAAGTTCAGGAATTTTCTTTCCACCGAACAACAGAAGAACTATGAGCGCAATGACAATTATTTCGCCCATTCCAAGATTTCCTATAAACAATAAAGACTTCATATATGATTCTTTTAAGTGTTAACTGATTTACTTGCATCGCATTTCATTCCATTCGTGCGAAACATATCAAGGTTCAAATATACACAAGAATATGCAGAATTGCAATTATCGCTTATTTTGAACGAGACTCAGCAGTTCACGGAATACAGGTAGTAAGAATGTTCCGCAGATTATGCGGACCCATACTCTCAGATCCAAAGGAGTGGTCCTGAAGAATTCTCCTCCGAATTCTACTATGAGAATCTGGCATACAAGGATGATGAACACTACTGCAACGAACCACCAGTTTTTGTTCAGCTTGTCTACAGGCGTCTTTATGCAATTACCCAATATCCTGGCATTGAACATGTTCCAGAATCCAAGCATTACAAAAACAGTGAAAAATGCCGTTAGTTTCTTCAATAGAAGAGCTTCGTTGGGATTACTTGCATCAATATCAAGAAGGATATGCAGAAGAATTACTATGGAAATAATTCCATCCACTGAAATATTGGTAAGCATTTCCCTATTGATTATGAAGCTGTTGATTGAGCGGGGAGTCTTCATCATCACTTTGTCGGTGGCGGCGTCACCTGCAAGCGCAAGAGCTGCAAAAGTATCCATGATAAGGTTCACCCAGAGCATCTGAGTAACGGTGAGCGGAAACTCTATTCCAATGAAAGGTCCTGTCAGTGCTATAGTAAGTGCAACAAGATTAATAGTAAGCTGGAACTGAAGGAATTTCTGAATGTTCAGATAATTGGTCCTGCCCCATTTGATTGCATTCACAATGCTGGAGAAAGAATCATCGAGCAGTACAATGTCTGAGGCTTCCTTTGCAACAAAAGTTCCGCTTCCCATTGAAAGTCCCACGTCTGCATAATTGAGGGCCGGGGCGTCATTAGTGCCGTCACCGGTAACTGCAACAACTTCGCCGTTGCGCTGAAGGGCCTTAACAAGTTTCAGTTTGTCCTCAGGAGTTGCCCTGTACATTACTTTAAGTCTTGAAGCAACTCTTCCGGCGTCCTGTTCATCAAGTGCTGCGAACTCACTCCCGCTGGTTGTCTGAGTAGCGTAGTTACAATCTTCATTATCAAATGAATCCGTATTGTTAAGAAGGTAACATTGCCTTGCTATTTCAAGGGCTGTTTCCTTGTTGTCACCTGTGACCATAATCACCCTCACTCCTGCCTGCCGGCAGACTGCCATTGCTTGAGGAACATCCTGTCTAATAGGGTCTTCTATTGCGCAGAAACCATCGTAAGACAAAGAGTTGGACTTGCATATTTCAATAAATGCTTCAAGTCCTCCATCTGTTGATGGAAGTTGAATTGGAGAGTTCAGTTCACAGGAAGCAAAGGCTATGGTGCGCATACCTTTTGCGGCATATTCTTCATATTCATTTGAATTATGTGGGAATGAACAGAGTCTTGAAACCACTTCCGGAGCTCCTTTGACCAGCAGCAGATTCCTGCCTTCAAATTCTATGAGCGAGGCCATGAATTTGGTTCTGGAAGAGAATGGTATGCGAGAAACCAATCGGGACTTTGAAGATAAATCCTTCTGGTTTATACCATCAGATTCAATATACCTGATAAGTGCCAGTTCGGTTGGACTTCCAACATTGTCAACGGCAGTGGAGTTCAGCAGAAAATGAACTGTTTCCTTATCCTTTGGCAGACTTGAATATGAAAGGGCCATTATGTTCTGCGTGAGAGTGCCTGTTTTGTCTGTACAGATTACTGTTGCAGCACCTATTGTCTGACATGCGTGGAGTTTCCTTACCAGCATGTTTTCTCTTGCCATCTTCTTCATGCTGTAGGCAAGTGACAGGGTAACGCTCATAGGAAGTCCCTCAGGCACGGCTACAACAATAATGGTTATGGCTATCATAAGGAAACCGAGAATAATTGAGGCTGTATCCCAGGTGAAGCCAAGCACCAGTTCGTGAAAAACAAGCGAGCGGACAATGAGTGTAATGAACAGAAGTGCTGATACAACAAAGCCTACTTTGCCAATTATTGAACCTAGAGAGTCCAGTTGCTTCTGCAAAGGAGTCTTGTTCCCTGTATGCTCCATTGCCCTGCGGGCAGTATTTCCAAGAGTAGAGTCATCACCTATGTGCTCTACAATGGCAATTCCGCTTCCATACAGCACACTTGTACCATTATAAAGTATCTGGTCCGCATCTTTGTGAGCCGGCTTGCTTTCACCGTTGAAAGTTGATTCGTTGAGATAGAAATCCAGGCTTTCAAGTACCTTGCAGTCTGCAGGAACAAGATCTCCGGATTCAAGAATAAGTATGTCTCCTGGAACAATCTGTGTTTTTGGTATTGTTCGTGCAACGCCGTTACGTATTACCTTTACAGGGCTTTCCTCATTAATCCTGTTCAGAATGTCAAACTCCTTCCCGGCTTCATATTCATTGATGAATGCTATGAAGGTTGAGAGGAATATAGCAAGAATTATACCTACACTTTCAAGAATATGGCCTGTGAACAAACCGCTTATAATAGAAAGTACAGCAGCAAAAATGAGGAGTTTTATGATAGGATCGGAGAACTTTTCAAGATACAGAAGCCACCAGGATTTCCTGGCCGCTGCAGTCATGCGGTTCCAACCATAGAGCTTCCTGGCATTCTCGACTTCTGAATCAGTGAGTCCTCTGTAATCCTTCATTGCTCAAGTTTCGCAAGCATTCAATTTATTCCTTTTCAAGAAATTACTGGGGGCTTGCGAAACTTCTTCCCACCGCACTTTCCTGTAATTTACAATATCTGTCATAAACTGCCGCCATTCATCAAGAACTGAACAGCGGCAAGTCTACTGAATTATTTGCTTAATGCTGAAAGTCTGGCATTCAGGGTTTCGAGCTTGGAAAGAGCATCGCTCTCTTTCTTCCTTTCGATAGCAACAACATTTGCAGGTGCCTTTGACACGAACTTTTCGTTAGAAAGTTTTGCTCTTACGCTCGCAAGGAACTTGGTATAATGTGCAATCTCCTCATTGATCTTGGCGAGTTCCTGCTCAACGTTTATATAGCCTTCGAGCGGAACATAGAACTCCATTGTACCTACAAGGAAGGTCTGGCCGTTCACCTCACCGAAATCCTTGACGTATGATATTTCGCTTATGTTTGCAAGTTTCTTTATTACAGCAGCAAAACGGTTGTTCTCGAATTCCTTTGCTGAAAGTTTCAAAGCCTCCCTTGGAGAAATGTTCTTGCTTTGTCTTATGTTCCTGATATTCATAATGACTTCGGAAGCGGCGGCAAACTGTGAAAGAACATCTTCATTGCATGTCTCAGCCTTTGGAAGCAACTGGTTCATGATTGTCTCACCGTCTGCCCTTTCCTCAAGGTTGTGCCACAATTCTTCAGTTATGAATGGCATGAACGGATGGAGCAGTTTGAGCAGTGAATCAAAGAATCCAAGAGTTGCATTGTATGTCCTGCCATCAATCTTCTCACCGTATGCCGGTTTGATAACTTCAAGATACATTGCGCAGAAATCATCCCAGAACAGTTTGTACAGGCTCATAATGGCATCGTTCAAGCGGAACTTTCCAAAGCAATCGTCCATGAATGCAATTGTTTTGTTCAGCATGTTGTTGAACCATTCTATTGCAAGAGCGCTGTGTTCAGGCTGTGCAATGGCGCTGTCACTCTCCCACCCTTTCACGAGCCTGTATGCGTTCCAGATCTTGTTTGCGAAATTACGTCCCTGCTCAACCTGGCTTTCGTCAAAGAGTATATCGTTTCCTGCCGATGTACAAAGCAATATTCCAAGACGTACTCCGTCTGCACCGTATTCCTCAATCAGTTTGATAGGGTCAGGTGAATTGCCCAGCTGCTTGCTCATCTTGCGTCCGAGCTTGTCACGTACTATACCGGTGAAATATACATTGCTGAAAGGAACGTCTTTCATATATTCCTCGCCTGCCATGATCATTCTGGCAACCCAGAAGAAAATGATGTCAGGTCCTGTTACAAGGTCACTTGTAGGATAGTAATATTTGATTTCCTTGTTCTCAGGGTTGGTGATTCCGTTGAAAAGGCTTATTGGCCACAGCCAGCTTGAGAACCATGTGTCAAGAGCGTCCTCGTCTCGTTTGAGATCTTCCGCCTTGATATTTTCATAACCTTCTATCTTTCTGGCTTCTGCAAGAGCTTCCTCAAGTGATTCTGCAACTACGTATCTTTCCTCTTCACTATCGCCGGTTGGAAGGAAATATGCTGGAATCCTGTGTCCCCACCAAAGCTGTCTGCTTATGCACCAGTCCTGGATGTTCTCCAGCCAGTTCCTGTAAGTGGTTACATATTTGTTAGGATGGAATTTGATTTTTCCTTCAAGTACCGGTGGAAGGGCAATGTCTGCAAAGTGCTTCATACTCAGGAACCACTGCTTGCAGAGTCTTGGTTCAACCGCTGTATCAGGATTGCGCTCTGAGTAACCTACCTTGTTGTCATAATCCTCGATTTTCTCCATCAGACCGGCCTGGGCAAGGTCTTTTGTAATCTGCTTGCGGACATCCATCCTGTCCATTCCAACATAAAGGCCGGCAGCCTCGGAGAGTGTGCCATCGGGGTTGAAGATATCTATTGTCTCAAGATTGTGTGTCTTTCCAAGGGCATAGTCGTTCACATCATGAGCCGGAGTGACCTTCAAGCATCCAGTACCGAACTCAATGTCAACATAACGGTCCTCTATTACTGGAATCACTCTTCCAACGAGAGGAACTATTACTTTATGACCTCTGAGCCACTGGTTCTTAGGGTCCTTAGGGTTTACGCACATTGCGGTATCGCCCATGATTGTTTCAGGACGTGTTGTGGCAACTACTGCATAATAGCCTTTTTCATCTTTATGAACTACTTCACCTTCTGCACCTGTAACTTTAACAGGATTCTCCTGTGCATCAGCTACATAGTAACGCAAATAGTATAGCTTTGACTTTTCGTTCCTATAAACCACCTCCTCGGTTGAAAGAACTGTCTGGGCCTTTGGATCCCAGTTTACCATTCTTAAACCGCGATAGATAAGCCCCTTTCTGTAAAGGTCAACGAATACCTTGAGAACGGACTCGCTTCTTATCTCATCCATAGTGAAGGCAGTGCGGTCCCAGTCACAGCTTGCGCCTAATCTGCGCAACTGTTTAAGAATGATTCCTCCGTGTTCTTCCTTCCACTCCCAGGCGTACTTGAGGAACTGCTCGCGGGTAAGGTCACGTTTCTTGATTCCCTGCTGGGCAAGACGGTTTACAACCTTGGCCTCGGTTGCAATTGATGCATGGTCAGTACCGGGAACCCAGAGAGCGTTCTTTCCTGTCATCCTGGCTCTTCTTATAAGAACATCCTGAATAGTGTTGTTCAGCATGTGGCCCATGTGAAGGACACCGGTTACGTTAGGTGGCGGAATAACTATAGTATAAGGTTTTCTTGTGTCCGGTTCTGAATGAAAGAATTTCTTGTCTACCCAATATGAGTACCATTTGTCCTCAACTTCAAGTGGACTGTACTTTGCAGGAATCTCCATAGTATTTGCAGTAATTTAATTGTTCAATTCAAAAATGTCATCAAGGAACAATTTCCTTAATAAACTGCAAATATACTTATTTCTCCTGATATTACTTTCAGAAACTTTGGCGCAATGGCTTCAAGCCTTTTTATTGGAACATAGGACTTCTTTTGCATAGCCGCTGATTCGTACCCTGTCTCCTGCATTTTTGCAGTAGAGGATACCACCAGATTCAGAAAGCTGGCGGGCAACAAGTTCCTGCTTGCCAAGTTTTGATGCCCAGAATGGAACCAGGGAGCAATGAGCAGAACCTGTAACCGGGTCTTCAAGAATTGTTGCCTGAGGAGTGAAGAAACGCGATACGAAATCGCAGTCATTCAAATCACTGCCTGCACCTGGCGCAGTGATTACAACTCCGCCGGGATCCATATTCATGCTGTTGAACAGTTTCAAATCAATTTGAATATTGCGTATTGAATCAACTGAATCATAGACCACTACATAATCCCTTGCTTTATACACCTGCAATGGTTTAGGATTCAAGGCATTATAAATGCACCCTGGAAGTTCAGCAGCCACAGGCATCCTTGAAGGGAAATCCAAGGTCAAGCGTCCGTCCGTTGCAACAGCAACTTCCACCCTGCCGCTGTTGGTGTTGAAAACAATATTTGACTTTCCAGTTGCAGGAATGTATTTCAAGATTGATGAAATGGCAAAGCCGGTTGCTAGAGTTGCGTGACCGCAAAGGTCCATTTCAATATCGGGAGTGAACCATCGCAGTTCAAAAGAAAAATCTGGACTAAGTTCTGTGTCAGGAAAGTAATTCTTGCCGGAGCGTACACTTTTGAAAAATGCTGTTTCAGGTAGTCCGGTTTCGCGAGCCAGATCCTGCATCTGCTGAGCAGGGAGCCAATCTTCAAGTTCTATTACGCAGGCCCTGTTACCTGCAGCATACGGACCGGTGAATGCATCTATGAAATATTTCCTTGTATCCATATTAAAAACATATTTATTTCAAAATGCTCAAAGCGTGCAGTATCTTACTGGATATTCGGCATTTCAAGGCCGAATCCCTTCTTGCGGTCATCAATCTTGAGCATAACTCCCATTATTGTTGCAAAGATTCCACAGAGAGCAAATGCAAACATTGGCCAGGTATAGCTGTAATGTGCAGCGGAATCTCCAGCCTGGATTGCCTGCGCAACGCCTGGATTAGCTGCCTCAAGAAGCCATCCTATGAATGGAGGGAATATGCACAGACCGAAATTCTGAATCCAGTAAACAAGGCAGAATGCACTTCCAAGCACCTTTTCCTCAATAACTTTTGGAATTGCCGGCCATATTGAGGCACCAAGGATGGAGAACGAAATTCCAAGCAAGGCAATTGCTCCTATTGCAATAACTATTGAATGTACAGCTGGAAGGACAAATGCAAAAATCATACAGTCAATACCGAGCAGTGCCGGTCCCCAGATAAGCATTGTAGCGCCTTTTCCTTTCTTGTCGAGAATCATTCCAAAAACAGGTGTAAGCGCTGCGGCGAAAAGTGGATACCAGCTGAATATCATTGCAGCTGTTTCCCGGGCCAGTCCAAGATCGCTTTCCAGCATATTGGTGGCATACTTCTGAATTGGAAGCGAAGCGGAGAAATAGAAGAAGGTTATACCTGAAATAAGCCAGAATACCTTGCTCTTGAATATGTTCAACATATCGCTGGCCTTGAACTGGTCTTCTTTTTCAATTTCCAGATCAGCGCCCAGCTGCTTGTCAAGTTTGTTGTCCATAACGCAGAAAAGCAGATAGCCAAGGACACCGAGCACGTTGAGCAAGGCAAAGAATGCTACAGGCTGTACC
>JAZRWT010000071.1:0-1224 GCA_045599845.1 Candidatus Egerieisoma sp.
ATTGAGATTTCCTCTTTCAATCAATGCTCGCCAACGCTGGAAACCGAGAGACTGATACTTCGTCCGTGGCGTGAGTCTGATGCCGTGGCCCTGTTCAAGTATGCTTCCGACCCTGACGTTGGTCCACGAGCCGGATGGCCACCTCACAAATCCGTGGAGGAAAGTCTGGAAACAATAAAAAATGTATTCAGCACGGAAGGCATGTGGGCAGTGGAACTCAAAGGAAATTCTGAGGTAATAGGCTGTGTGGGATACCTTCCGGCTGCCTGCTCCAATCTGGACATTGAAGAAGACCAGTGTGAAGTTGGATACTGGATAGCCCAGCCATATTGGTGCAAGGGAATATGCACGGAGGCGATGCGTGCCGTGGTGGACTATTGCTTCAACGTCAAGGGTTTCACAGTTCTTTGGGGTGATTATTTTCCAGAAAATCCTGCATCCGGCAAAGTGATGGAAAAATGCGGATTCGCAGACACAGGCAAGGAAGTTTTCTGCCCGAACCTTGAGGTGGGCGCTGACAAGCCGGTGAAAGTGATGAAACTGGTACGGGCTCTTTGATATGTATTTATCCACGGAATCTGAATTATGGCAAGCCATTTTTCAGGAATACGAATATTATGTATTCCAACGTCCAGACGATGTTATTATTAAAAATTGTTTATTAAATTTGTAGTGATTTAATAAACAAAAGTTTATGTCCGCAATTTCCAAGTCCAAAGCTCTTCTCAGGCATAAGACAATAGATGCTTGCCTGAGGAACAGTTCACGCAAGTATTCACTTAATGATTTGATTCTTCAGTGCACGCGTGTGCTGTCAAAATCCTTGAAATTCAAGGAAAAGATTTCACTTAGAACTTTGCAGGCAGACATTGAATTCATGCGTGACCCTGTTAACGGATATGGTGCGCCAATAGAGGTTTACGAGAAAAAATACTACAGATATTCAAATCCTGATTTTGCTCTTGCAAATCTGAGTTTGAATGGTAACAGAAGTAACTCATCGGATGCGGATAATGATGATTTTCCTATTGATGAGCACGAGGATATAAAAGTTTTGCTAGGCAAACTCGATGCGGTAATATCAACGGACGATTATTCGTACTTGAAAGAGAAGTTTGTAAATCTTGCTGCAGAGTATTTCGCTCATGAAAATGCTATTGCAGCGGAGAAGGCTGCTGCCGAGGAGGCTGCGAGGAGGACTGAGGAGGAAGCAAGAAGGGCGGC
>JAZRWT010000072.1:0-8859 GCA_045599845.1 Candidatus Egerieisoma sp.
TCCCGTAGTTCAACAGAAATCGGGGTAATCAGATAGGATTTCTGATTAGTAAGCCTTAACGTTGTACTCTTTCAGAGCCTTGTATATGTCAATGATTTTAGTATTCCTTACATCAGGACAATTTTCTTTGAAAGTGAAGCCTAAAATAAGAATGTCTGCTCCAACAACTTGAATGCCTTTTTTCAGCATAAGTTTTATAACCTGTGCCGCAACATATTCTCCCATGCTATCATTCATCCTTCTTCCAGCAAGAATGATTTCAGGATTGTACCCATAAGTTTGTGCACATTGTGCAAGATAATATGGATCAACACCAATGCAATGGCCGCCAACCAGACCAGGACGGAATGGAAGGAAGTTCCATTTTGTACCTGCTGCTTCAAGCACATCCATAGTGTCTATGCCCATACGTGTGAATATTTTTGACAATTCATTAACAAACGCAATGTTTATGTCTCTCTGGCTGTTTTCAATTACCTTGGCAGCTTCTGCAACTTTTATAGAAGGAGCCAGGTGCGTACCGGCAGTTATCACTGAAGAATAAACTTCATTTATGTATTTTCCTATTTCAGGAGTAGAACCGGAGGTGATTTTCTTTATATGTTCAACAGTGTGCTGTTTGTCACCAGGATTTATTCTTTCTGGTGAGTATCCGGCAAAGAAATCAACATTGAATTCAAGTCCTGAATACTGCTCAATTACAGGTATGCATTCATCTTCGGTCACACCAGGATATACCGTTGATTCATAGCATACAACATCTCCTTTTCCTAGCACCTTGCCAACTGTTGCCGATGCCCCGTACAAAGGAGTCAAATCAGGATTGTTATGCTTATCTACAGGTGTAGGAACAGCAACAATATAAAAGTTGCAATCACGGATAGCTTCAATATCAGAAGTACAAATGAATCCATGATTGTTGATTGCATCTTGCAGCAACTCATCGCTGACTTCAAGCGTAGCGTCATGTCCTGCCATCAATGCAGCGCATCTTCTGGCATTCATATCAAAGCCTATTGTCTTGTATTTCGTTGAAAACAAGCGTGCCAAGGGAAGGCCTACATAACCTAAGCCTATTACGCAAATTTTTGTTTCTTTCATATATTACAACTTTATAAGTTCTTTTTATACCAATCAATAGATTCTTCCAGACCTCTTGCAAAATCGTACTCAGGATCATAGCCCAGGATTCTGCGTGCTTTGGAAATGTCTGCGTTCGAATGCTTTATGTCACCTTTCCTTTCCGGTCCAAAAACAGGTTCAATGTCTTTGCCCAATGCCTTGGTCAGCTGATAATATATATCAATAAGATATTCACGGCCACCGTATGCAATATTGAATACTTCACCGGAAGCATTATCATTGGCCAGGCACGCCCGGAGATTGGCCTCAATAACATTCTCAATGTAAGTGAAATCACGGCTCTGCCTTCCATCGCCGTTTATTACAGGCTGCTCATTGTTAAGAAGCATCTTTATGAATTTGGGAAGAACGGCAGCGTATGCACCATTGGGATCCTGTCTGCGGCCGAACACATTGAAGTACCTCAATCCAACAGTCCTGAGCCCATAATGCTTTGAATATTGTTTGGCCCATTCCTCATCGCAACGCTTGGTAAGAGCATAAGGACTCAGAAGATTGCCTTCTATTCCTTCAGTTTTTGGAAGATGTTCCTCATTGCCATATACCGAACTGGATGTAGCATACACAAAAGTTCTTACTCCATTCTGCCTTGCAGCTTCCATCATATTCACAGTTCCAAGTATATTGTTTGCACAATAGAACAACGGCATTTCAATTGACCGTGGAACCGAGCCCCAGGCAGCTTCGTGCATAACATAGTCAACTCCCTTGCAAGCCTTCATACAGATTTCAAGATCTTTGATATCTCCTTTTATGAATTCATAATTGGGATTGTCCAGGAAAATGTCCACATTTTCCTGCTTCCCAGTTGACAGGTCATCCAGACAGCGTACCTTGAACCCAAGATTCAGGATTGCTTCACAAAGATTGGAACCAATGAAACCGGCTCCACCTGTAACCAGAAACACTGAATTCTCAGGAACTCCCAGATTTTTATATTTCATAGTTCAACTCAATTATAGCATCAATTGTTATTTTATCCTATCATCGGTTTGAATAAATCATTCAGAGTTACATAAGTGACCTTTTCATATTTGGTTCGATTCCGTCAATGACAGACTGCGGTACGCCACAATCCCGCGCTATCTGCCGCCATCCGGCACAGGTTTCGCAAAGCTCTTCGATAATTGAAGATGCACCTCGGATATTGTTCCGTGAAGCCAGTTCCAGCAGATCAGCACGTGTAATATTGTCAAACTTGCCATTGACCGACATTTGATGCGAAGAGGTCCATGCACCACCGGGATTGTAGGCATATCCTATATCGTAGGCTGGAGACAGCCGCCATTTTCCGTTTTTGTCCATAAGAAACGAGATGTTTTTCGTATGGTCGTCCTGATTCCTCACCACAACATTGAACACCACCCTCCGGAACATCTCCTGCGCTTCCTTATAAGTCAGCCCCAACCCCCGCATTACCTCGAACGCCTGTTCGTAAGAGTAAGCTCTCAACAACCGGTAGTCATAGTGGGCAATTCCGCACAGGGTCTGCATATGCACCTTATCCCCGCCAATCCGGTCAAAACGTCTGGTAAGAAAATGCGCTCTCCCGTTTTCCTCTATCAGCGAACATTCCGTCATATCAATGCCGCAAGCCTTAGCCAGAAGGGCAAACGAATATTCCAGCCGTCCGAAATTCCCGGTCTCTCTGAACCCCGTAGTACCGGATACGCCATCCAACTTTATCAGATAATGGTCAAAACCGGCAGGCGCATCAACCTGGCCCGAGCGCACTTCTCCCGTCTTTGCATTGTAAGCGATAATAGCCTTGGCCCTTTGCCCACCCGCCGAGGTACCGAGCCGCAGAATCTGAGCAATGGCTTCTTTCCTGTCATCCATCAGATTCGCCTGAAAACTGTTTTTTTCCAAGAGTGCCTCCCGTGCGACAACTACCAGACTGTCCAATGCAAAACGCTGTTCCTTGTCGAATGCACCTTCAATAGCCGGCTCAAACTCAAGTGCACCCATACAGCGTTTGCCCATAAAACAGAGAGATTCAACGGCATTGCCGCTTGTTCTTCCTGTCAACGATAACCACTTGTCAAACAGGGCACGGCCGTATGTATCGGGCATAGAATCCGCCAGCATTCCCGGAAGGCCATTGAAAGTATCCCTATTCAGATTTCCGAAAACATATACACGTCCCGGCTGCACGGGCATCATCAGAGGCGATGGTTGCAGGCCGGTATTCGCAAAACCTGCATCATACTCAAACTGCGTTATTCCATACCGGGCATCCCACCTTACGGCTCCTACAGGCTTGCCCCACATCCTCACTTGTGCAACATCTACCATCTTGTTTCCTCCCGATTTTTAACTTCAAAACTCTTAGAGGCACGCTTACGCCGGTGCTTCTCGCCCGCCTGCACCATCTTGAGGTATTCATTGGGACCTATTGGCTCTTCCTCCACCAACGGAAGGAAAATGCCTATCTTGCCCAACGTGCGCGTAATCCGCATAAAAGAATCAAAGGATTTTATTTCACCCCCTTCCATACGTGCAATCGAAGCTACGGATACGCCCGATTTCGCAGCCAGCTCCTCACGCGTTATGTTTTGCTTCAGCCTGAGATCCTTCAATCTCGCAGAGATTTTTGCAGTGATCTCCGAATCCGATAACATGTAGATATTTTCCATAAATATCAAGATTGATAGATTACGCCGCAAATATAATCATTATTTATCAAATCTGATATTTACATTAATTTCAAATTATAGCATCAAGAATTTTCTCAGCGGCATTTCCCTCTCCGAACAGCCTTGGGAACTTGACGCTTTTTCCTTTAAGTTTTTTGTACGACGATAGTATATTATCATATTCCGCTCCTGCAATTACACCTGCACCATGATTCACTATTTCCACCCACTCGGTTTCATTGCGCAGGATTATGCACGGAGTTTCAAGGAAGAAAGCCTCCTTCTGAACTCCACCGCTATCCGTGAGAACCAATGATGCATTCTTTTCAAGATATAAGGTCTCCAAATAAGATGCAGGCGGAATAATTGTAAGCTTTGAAGTGTCAACATTATTTGCTTGCAATACTTTTGCAGTACGAGGATGCAATGGGAGCACAACAGGTATTTCTTCAGCAATGGCTGACAAAGCAGAGAAAATGTCTTTCAGACGCTTAGGATCATCAGTGTTCTCCTGTCTGTGAACTGTTGCAAGAACAAACTCTTCGTTTGAATTCAATCCGGCAGCTTCAAAATTGGGTCTTACGGCTTTCTTGCTGAAATATAATGTATTGTCATACATCACATCGCCGCAGTTCAAAACCTTTCTGCCTTTACCGTCTGCAAACACTGCTTTATCCTTGCTATTGAAACCTTCCCTGTGCAAGTTGTCAACGGCAGTTTGGGTAGGAGCGAACAATATGTGAGAAAGCTGGTCACAAACAATGCGGTTCACCTCTTCCGGCATTGCCATGTTGAATGAACGCAGGCCTGCTTCAATATGATATACCGGGATATGAAGTTTTGATGCCGCAACAGCCCCGGCCAAAGTGGAATTGGTATCTCCGTAGAGGACAACACCATCCCAATTGCTGCAGGTCTCACCATCGCTGTTTGGAATAAGACCGGTCAGAACCTGCTCAATTCCGGCAATCATCCTGGCTGTCTGTTCCCCGTGCTTGCCGGAACCAACTCCAAGATTATAATCAGGTTGAGGTATTCCCATCTCTGTAAAGAATACCCCTGACATATTATTATCGTAGTGCTGGCCTGTATGTAGAATCAACTCCCGCACCGGCGATTCGGGCCGAGCCGCATTGTGCAATGCCACCGCCCTCGAGAACGCCGCTGCCTTGATTATCTGCGGCCTGGCACCTATAACTGTAAGTAATCTAATCATGATTATTCGATAACAACTTCATTTTGCAGAATCCTGCTGATTTCAGCATTCATGTCTCCAGTGCTCTTGTAATATTCCTGCCTTTTCTTTATCCACTCTGCTTTTCTGGAATTCCTGGCAAAATCACTTGCAGTAGCAAGGACCTTGTCAAATTCTGCAATATTACGCAATATACCGTACTTCTTTTCAAGCATAATGAAATTTGACATATCGTGCTCACCAACAAAGGAATTCGAACGTATGGCAGGAGTACCTAATAAAGCAGCCTCGGTTGCCATAGTCTGTGAATCTCCCAGATATAAAGCAGCTTCAGACAATACACTGTGGATGGCGGAAGCAGGAGAAGGCAGTTTATATGCAGCCAGCTCTTCCGGAAGCGCTTTCTCTGAAGATATATAAACATTCAGATACGGTTCAACAGCTTTAACCAGTTTCAATTTCTCCTCCAGGCTGAAGCCATTGTTGTTCACATCGTGATTTGCAAACCAACCAACAAAGCGGAACACTGCAAATGGCTTTTTAATTCCATATTTCATGCAGACATCCTTGTCCGGTGCGAATATATTCGGAGCCAGATATGAGTCCTCGAACACGCCTTTCACCCGGATATGCTTTTGACCATAATCCAAAGTGAAATTCTCAGGGGTAACAACTTTTGTGCAGCGTGGAACTACATGCTTGTTTGTAAGGGCAACAACTTCAGAATCGGGGAAAATAACCGACTTGGTATTGTGCCAGTTTGCCATAAGTGTTCCGAACAGCGATGCCTTTGAAACAATGATATCAGGTTTGAATTCCTTAACAATGGCAGAGTATTTGAAAAGTGTAGATAAGGAAGATGCAATCTTTGCCCACATCTTTTTCCTGTGCTCTCCAAAAATCTTATAAGGAACACCTTCTTCATCCAAAACTTTCAAAAGCACATCCTTGTCCCTTGCAAGAACCAGAATCTCATGCCCGTTCTGCCTGAGCGATTGCATCACATACTTGAACTGATAGTAATGCTTAGGATGATTGAGTTCAAAAATGTATTTCATTATAGTTTGAGTATCAATGTCAGTTTATAAATCCATCACTCTTCCAATATGGAATATGTATCTGTGGATTTCCGTAGGTAATAAGGCTTCCGTGATAAACATCCTTGTGATAAAACCTCTTTTTTGCACTGTTGTATATTATTGGTTTCCATCGGCTGGCAGGTTTGAAAAGGTATGCGGCATCTTTTGACAATCTGCCTATCATGCGCAATCTGGTTTTTGATGTTAACTTGACAAGGTAATATTCTTTGAATATCTTGATGAAGCGGAAGTCAGAGCTGGCCTGTGCCAGCCATTCTGCGTATGGTTTGTCAATAATCGTTGGATGCTCTTTATTGTAGCGTTTCGGCGAAATAAATAGGGTAGGGTACATTTTGTATCTTACTGTCCAGCCCATTTTGCAGAAACCCGGAAAAGAATTATCATTCGGGAAACCATAAATTGGGTATTTTGTGCCTAATATTTGAATTTCACCTTGTTTCATTTTTGTAAAAACACCATTTCCTCTACATTCACTCATAACACAAGTATCAGCAGATTCATAAGCTATTGACCCGGCAATGTCATTTCTCATCATTGTGTCAGCTGCTACAGGCTTTCCATCCAAATATACAACTGTAATGAGTGATGGACCGTATGGATTATTAATGTGTTTCCTATTAACCAAGTTTATGTCAAAACCACCAAATACTGTATGCTCAACATACATGAAATCTTTCAGGAATTGTTCGGAAGCTTTATCGGCCCATTGAAATACATACTCAAATTCTTTCATATTATCCTCTCCTTCCTTTAAATATTCTCGTAATTTCCATTATTGGCGTAGCTATTATCCAATTGTCAAAACCTTTTGCATCAATGATGGCAACTCCATTGTATTCATTCAATGTGTGCATGCCATGGTGCCTCCACTTTAATGGTGAAGTTATTTGTTTCACAAATTCAAAAGAGAATTTTCCATTGCAATGTTTGATTCTTTTGATATCCACTGCTCCGCCGTATGTTTTCTCGCAATTCTGGCAAGGACAATAAATCTCACCTTTGTATTCGAATAAAGCTCCTGCCATACGCATGTTCCTTGTTGTTGAAGTCACTGTTTGCGAAAGGGTGAAACATTGTGATTCATCATTCCAGTCATATATATCAAGATTGTAATCATTGCTTTTTGCGGTGAATAACTGCTTCTTGCCAAAATATTCGCTTATTGTTGCATCCCATACAGCATCATTGCAAATGGTCCTTACAAATATTAGTTTTTTTTGCTGACCATCATACTCATACAAATCCAATTTGCCGCTTTCGCAATTTTCCGGGCATACATACACTTTCCCGTTTTTCCTGATAATATTTGGAAAGCTCAAATGTGTGGGCAGCTCAAGAACAATAAAGAAATTTTCAATAGTTTTTGATTTGCGGTTGATATGAAGTTCGGCTATCCTTCCATTATAATTGCCAAATCTCATTTCCTCAGCCAGAACAATCACATACTTATCGTTCACATCCAAAATGAAAGGGTCGGCAAACCATCTATCCCTATATGGATTTGTAATCCACTCAATATTGAATTTTGTAATATCTTTATTTTCAAGTAATTGTCCTACCCCCCCCCATATCAGCCCAAGATTCCAGCGCTTGCGCATGAATCTAAGATACAATTTCCACAATGAATTCATAATGTATGATATTAAATTTAGATTCCTTTATTCAAAGTATTTTATAACCTTTGCGGGCACTCCAACTGCTACGCAATAAGGTGGAATGTCCCTGGTTACAACTGAACCGGCACCAATCACAGCTCCTTCACCAATAGTTACCCCTGGCATGATGATGCTTCCGATTCCAATGTGGGCACCATCTTTGATTATAACCTTTCCTTCTTTGAAAGGGCATTGCATTGCATACATCCCGTGGTGGTAATGGGATAAATCTCTTTGATGGCACAAAATCATTACTCCAGATGTAATTGCTACACCATTCCCGATTTCAATAAGATCAGGGTTCCTATCATCGAGAATGACGCCTCTGGCAACATGAGAACGTTTCCCTATCTTAACGCCTCTTAGCCTATGCAATGCAACGGTAACTTGATAAGGGAATGAAAACATAGTTAATATGGAAAGGGAATGTGTCCAAACGCCCTTTATAATAGAAATGAAGCTACGGTGTTCAACGATTGACATTATTAATACAGATTAGTTGTAATTTGAGCCGGGAATGTGAATTGTGCCAGAATGGATAATAACCTGATCCAAATTCCTTTTACAATAGATAGTAATGTTCTATGATTGTTAGCCATAGTTTGTTCAAAGAAAGCCTATATTGAAAACAAAATTGTGCGCCGGATCATCCCACCAGGCACTTGTCGATGTTGCGGGTTTTGCTGTCGAAGTTTATGCCGATGCGGATAATCTGCTGGTCTTCGATTTCAAAAGGCAAAGCGTAGTTCTTGTCGCATATCTGTGTCAGGGCCTCCTCGGCAGTGCCGTCCAGCTTGAACTCAAGCACATAGCAGAACTTCGGGGTCTTGACCACCATATCGATGCGGCCGTTGCTGGTGCGGTACTCCGCCTGCGTATAGAAGCCCATCAGTTTGAAAAGCAGCCACACCACGTTACGGTAATGAGTCTCAAGGTTTCGGATGATTTCGTAAGGAGTATCGGCAAAAAGGGAACGGAGACGCCCTATGAACTGCTCCGTGTTGCCGGACCTTACATCCCCCACGAAGTTGTTTATCAGGAACGGTGAGCGGTTCTCTTTCCGGTGGATGTAGTTGGGCATCAGGTATTTGGTGAAACCTTCCTCGACTTCTGTATTTGGAAAGCCCAGG
>JAZRWT010000073.1:0-13844 GCA_045599845.1 Candidatus Egerieisoma sp.
GAGCATGTGCTCAACCAAATGCGCCATTCCGTTGAATTGCTCAACTTCGTTTCTGGTGCCTACTTTCACGCTCAAAGCGCAATATGCAACATTCAAGTTGATTCTTTTATACGAATATTTCAAATTTCCATCATCCATACACAATTTCATATAAGTTGCAAATTTACAAAAATACTTTTCTCTTTATTTGTATCTTTGCCAATCAATTGATTACTATGAAGCAGATTCCTAATTTCATATACGAGAAGAAAAACCAGATAACAATGGTCATATTCGTACCTTTGTTCATTCTGGCATTCTTCATTGCATACCAGCCTTTCAATTTTGACTATATCAACACATCGTTCTTCACAAGAATGGGTGCATCTCCCTCCCTTGCGAAAAATATCACTCTGGTATGCATAATATTCATAGGTCTTGCCGTTATTGCCATAAGCCGCGTTCTAATGGGGCTTTATGCAAAAAAAAGACCATTCACGTACAGCAGCTACATAATCTGGGTGGTGTGCGAGATACTTACAATGGTGCTGATTTACGCCATCATCCAGTACACCTCATTTGATCCCAGCGGCAATTTTTCCGATACGTTCAGACAGATGCTCGTCAAGACCATTCTGGTACTTCTTATTCCTTACGTGATGAGTTACGTATATTTCATCTGGCAGGACAAGGCCAGAGAGCTGAGGACAATCAGAAAAAAACTTGAAGAAGATGAGAATGCACTCAAGAAGGCATACATCCAAATCTTTGACGAGCACGATGAAATGCGTCTTTCCATAAGAAGGGAGAATCTTGTCCTTATTGAAAGTGCGGACAACTATGTAAACGTATGGTATCTGAACAAAGACAGAATCAAGAAGGTTCTTGTAAGGAACACTCTTACAAGAATAGAGGGTCAGCTGGAGAACACCAACGTTAAAAGATGTCATAGATCATACATAGTGAACCTTGAACACATAAAGGTTCTGAACAAGGAAAAAGAAGGAGTTTTTATTGAAATGGATATAGAAGGAGTGCCTGAAATACCTATTTCCAAAAGGTATGGAGATAGTATCTACAATTGGATTATCAATTCGTTTTCTTGAAATTTACCCCTGAAATCAACTGTTTTATCCCTGAAACCGCAGATATTGCACCCTGAAAGCATCATACACCACAAAAATTTGGTCTTATTTCCCATTCACCTCAATTTTGCATTGTTGAAAAATATTCCACGATGAGACACTATTTGAGTATACTTGAGGAAACGATGACAAAGCAGTGGAACGAGCCTGCATTGTCCAATTTTCAGGGGGAGACTTTCATACATGCGGAAGTTGCAAGCGAAATAGCCAAGTTACATTTATTGTTCAAGAAGCTCGGACTCAAGGCAGGTGACAAAGTTGCCTTGTGCGGCAAGAATTCGGCGCGCTGGGCCATTGCCTTTCTGGCAGTGCAGACCAACCGGTGCGTTTCAGTTCCAATACTCAATGAATTCACGCCTGAAATGATGCAGAATCTCTCGATTCACTCGGAAAGCAGGATTCTGTTCACGGAAAAGAAGATGTGGAGCGGTCTGGATGCCGGCAGAATGCCTGATATCCTGGCTGTGATTGACCTTTCAGATTTTCAGCCTCTGTATCTTAAGAATGATTCCGATATCGAGTACTTCAATAATATAGGTACGGAATTTTCCAAAGCTTATCCAAATGGTTTCCGTCCTGATATGATGAACTATGCCAGCGATGACCTGGATTCACTTGCAGTGATTAACTACTCATCAGGAACAACAGGATCTCCAAAAGGCATAATGCTCAGTTCAAGGAACATATCATCAAATGTTCAATTCGGACTGGATGCTGTAAGCTGCAATCCTGGAAAGGATACAATACTTTCAATGCTGCCAATGGCGCACATGTACGGTCTTGCCTTCGAGTTCCTTTATACCTTCTGCGGGGGATGTCACGTATATTTCCTTGGAAGGACACCATCACCTTCAATCCTGCTCAAGGCTTTTGCAGAAGTGAAGCCGTTCCTGCTTATTGCCGTTCCGCTTGTCATTGAAAAGATATTCAAGAACAAGATAATGCCTGCTCTTGACAAGAAGGGTGTAAAGCTTCTCATGCAGATTCCATTGCTGAATAAAATAGTTTATTCATCCGTACGGAAGAAGCTCATTGGAGCTTTCGGCGGGAACATACAGGAAATAGATATAGGTGGAGCTGCACTGTCAAAGCCTGTGGAACATCTTATGAAGAAGGCCGGAATCCCATACACAGTTGGATATGGTATGACAGAGTGTGCCCCTCTCATAGGCTATATTACTCCAAGCAAGACGGTTCTGGGCGCTTGTGGAAAAATTGTAACCCGTAACGAGATAAGGGTTGATTCCGAGAAACCTCATAAAATCGTAGGCGAACTACAGGTAAGGGGAGATAATGTGATGCTTGGCTATTATAAGAACGAAGAAGCCACAAAGGCTGCTTTCACAGACGACGGCTGGCTCCGTACGGGAGATCTGGGCATAATAGACAAAAACGGCTACATCTACATCAAGGGAAGAAGCAAATGCATGATTCTCACCTCAAACGGGCAGAATATCTATCCTGAAGAGATAGAAGACCTGCTCAAGGACATGCCTTATGTGAATGAATGCCTTGTGGTAGAAAGAAACAAGCAACTCATTGCCATAGTGTCACCTGTAAAGGACAGCGAGCATCCGCTCACCGAAGCGAAGGACCTTCTGCCTATCATGGAGCAGAACAGGATTCAACTGAACAAACTGCTTCCTGCTTACAGCAAGATACAGAGCATTGAACTCATCAACGGTGGATTTGTCCACACACCTAAACATTCAATCAAAAGGCATCTTTACAATTGATGTCATAACAGAATTCCTGCAACAATAATGAAAAAAATACTGGTATTTTTACTGAGTATAGCCATTGCTATGCCTATATATGCCGGAGGATTGGTTACAAACACAAATCAAAGCGCATCATTCCTCAGGAACATGGCCCGAGGCACCAGTCTCAGCCCCGATGCCATATATTACAACCCTGCGGGCACTGCATTCATGGAGAAGGGCTGGCACCTTTCCATCAACGACCAGCAGGCCATACAAAGGCGATGGACCAACTCGACTTTTGCTCCTTTTGCCCTGGCTCATGGCTCTGAAGGCAAGGAAACAAAGCATTTTCAAGGCAACACTTTCTCGCCTGTTGTTCCTTCAGTATATGCAGCATATAAACTTGACAGACTGTCATTTTCATGTGCAGTAAGCATAGGCAGCGGAGGTGGGAGCGTTGAATACAATGATGGACTGGCTTCTTTTGAGAGCGCCATAGCCCAGATACCCGCTATCCTTCCTGAACTGGACCCTATTGTAAATTTTGTACCATATAAAGCCGATATATACCTTAAAGGAACATCTTTGACAATTACAACAAGGATAGGTGCCGCATATAGGATTTCAGATAATTTCTCAGCTGCCGCACAGCTTAGAATAGCATATACTTCAAACAAATATGAAGGTCATATAAAGGACATCGCCATAGCCGAAAACCAGGACTTGTTCAAGGATTTGATTGGGGACAAGGAACTTGACGTCAAACAGACCGGATGGGGCTTCTCTCCAATTTTTGCAATATTCTTCAAGAGCAACCAGGTCCGGGACGGAGAAAGCTTCACCCATGATTCAGATAAAAAGCAAGGTTTTGGACGCGGATGGAGTGCAAGTGTCAAGTATGAATTCAATACTGCAGTGCAAATCAGGAACAACACAAGAAAAGATGTTGTACTGAATGGAACAAGCCTTTACCCCGATGGTGAAAAATCAGAGGCTGACCTTCCTTCAATCCTGAGTGTCTGCGTAAGCAAACATCTGGAATCTGTAAAACTTTCTGCTCAATTCCTTCATTATTTTGACCAGTTCGCAGACAATTTCTTCTCAGAAGGACTCAATGGCAATACAGATGAATTCATATTTGGAATAGACTGGAAGCTTTCCAGAAGGATTCTTTTGTCAACAGCAGTACAGCGCTCGCTTTTCGAACTCGACCCACAGAAATACAGAGACTTGAATTTCAATTTACCATCTACAAGTGTGGGGCTTGGAATAGGCATAGGCATAAGCAGGCATATGACATTGAATGCGGGATGCATGCTTACAAGGTATTCCTCAGTTTCCAGAGTTTCAGATCCTTACAACAGTTCCACAGCTTCAGGCATTCCTGGCAGGGATGAATACCACAGGCAAGGAATCTGTTACGGTCTGGGGCTTGACTTCTGCTTCTGAATGAATAGGAAAGCTATTTGATCAAAGGTGTCTCGTCTTCTGAAATATCGTTGAGGTGGCCTTTGTTCCACAGATATTTTCTGGTTTCCCTTCTGATGACTCCGCTCAACAGTATGAGGGATATCAGGTTTGGAATGGCCATCAGAGCATTGGCACTGTCTGCAAAACTCCATATTGATGAAAGGCTCTGTACTGCACCTACAAATACCATTATAACCCACACAATCTTGTAAACAGGCAGATATTTTTTTCCAAAAAGGTATTCCGCACATCTTTCACCATAATATGACCATCCGAGAATGGTTGAGAATGCAAATGTGAAAAGGCCGACCTCCAGAATGAAACGGCCGATATATGGTATTTGGGAGAATGCCAGATTGGTGAGTTTGCCGCCATCTTCATATGAAATGTCAGGATTGGCTATGATGGAACTTACCAGAACCAGACCGGTTATTGCGCATACTACAACAGTGTCCCAGAAGGTTGCTGTGGAAGAAACCAGAGCCTGACGGACAGGATTTTTTGTTTGTGCCGCCGCTGCAACGATAGGTGCCGAACCAAGACCTGACTCATTTGAAAACAAACCTCTAGCTATACCGTAACGCGCAGTGAGCATTATTGAAGTTCCTATGAAACCGCCTCCGGCTGCTTCCGGTGAAAAAGCACTCGTACATATAAGGGAGATGGTTTGTCCAAGATATTCCGCATTGAAAAACAGGATAAGCATGCATCCCAATACATAGAAGGCGGCCATGAAAGGAACCAGCACTCCGCAAACATTTGCTATACCCTTGACACCGAATATTATGACCAGAGCAACCATAGCAGACAGGAACAGTCCGTTCAGCCATGTAGGGATGCCGTCCTTGAACAATATTCCGGAATCTGCCATCATTGTTGAAATAGCGTTGGACTGAACGGTACAACCTATGCCATAGGATGCCAGCACGGTGAAAATGCAGAAGATAACAGCCAGCCATTTCATGTTCAAGCCCCTTTCCAATGCATACATAGGACCTCCGAGCATTGTGCCGTCCGAGGTCCTGACCCTGTATTTAACGGCCAGAAGACCTTCCGAGTATTTAGTGGCTATTCCAAGTATTCCTGTAATCCAGCACCACAGCACTGCACCCGGGCCACCTAATGCTATGGCTGTTCCTACACCAACTATATTGCCGGTTCCTATTGTTGCAGCCAGAGATGTGGCCAATGCCCTGAACTGGCTTACGTCGCCACTGCTGTCTTTGTCCGGTGTGACAGACATTTTTATAGCCTTGAAAATATACCGTTGTGGAAAGCGCAGTCTGATTGTAAGCAACAGATGTGTTCCCAGCAACAGGATAATTGTAGGCCATGACCATAAGACATCCGCCATGTCTTGGAGAAATTGATAAAAAGCATCCATGTTGTTGAGTGTTGTTTATATTTCTTAATTTGCGTCCTTTATCATCTGCACGTCCTTGTTCCAAATCAGTTTCTTGTACGCATTGTTTATATCGGTGTCATGTGGACAGGTTATGTACGAACTTAATCCGCAATATCTGTCCGGGTCTATTGTAATGTCTATGAATTGAGGCGTGGCTGCCTTGTATATAACAGCTTCTTCCAGAGCCTGCCTGAATGCCTGGACCAGCGCAGGGTTTTTTCCATCTGAGGCAAGCTTGGAAATAAAATCTTCAAAATCGTGGAACCAATGTTTCCCGAAACGGGAGTATGTCTGAACATCGGATTTTTTCAAAAGAAGTATGTTGTCCCTGTAAATATCGAATATGTCAGCCGTTATACTTGCAAGTCCATCGAGCTTCGAGCAGTCAACCAGCGAGACTGTGGCGTACTTGTTGCTTGACTGATACATGTAATAATTGTAATATTCCTCTGCCACTGCCTTCAAATCTGATTTGTCCTGAAATATATGGCGCATTATCTTATGGTATGGAAAACCATCGCTCATAATTTCCGCAGGTGACGAGATTATGTATCTGGCATTGTTCCTCAACTGGTACACAACCTCTATGTTACCCATATTGCATGCATCAAAAATGATGAACTCCAGAGGATAAGGCAATGCTTTCTCCAAGGCGGTGATTTCCATGTTGGGCATTTTCAATGAATCACCTATGAAATCGTGACCGAAATAGAAATTGGGAGCGCCTTCATTATGAACAGCCAGGTTCCCTTCTCCGCTTGAATAGTCGTCAGGAGACGGGGAGTTTGCGTAATATCCTACAGGCACCCAGCCAAGTCCATGTGACCAGAGCAGCAATGACATCTCATCGGCCGGGAACAGCGTTCTGGTAACATTCAATGCACTTGTAAGGGATGCGCTGGCCACGGAACTCTGGTAAGGGAACCGGTAAACCGTATCAAGAACAACCATGCCTTCGTCCTGCTTCAGATGTATGAGCACAGGCTGGTTCGGAGAATCTGTTACATGACTGTAAATGACAATATTCCCTTCCTCATCAGGTACGTAGCCTTGCTTCATCTGTTCAATATTATCATAAACGCTTGAAGAAAGGCTGTTATTGCCTGCCATATATACAAGGAGAGTCTTCCCCTTCACTTCAAATTCCTTCTCAATTCCCACAACCTCCTTGCAGGAGCATGCAGAGAATGCAGCAAGAGCCAGCACAATGGCGCAACTTATTCTTGACATTACTCTTTTCATAATCATTTAAATACACAATAAACAGCCAGCATTATGAATACACAAGCCAGCAGATGATTGAGTTTCAAGGCCTCATTTCTGAACAGCAGCAGGGAGAACAGCATGAATACAATCAAGGTTATGGCTTCCTGTATGATTTTCAGTTGAAAAAGTGAAAATGGTCCTCCGTTGCTCATGTGCCCGATCTTGTTGGCAGGTATCATGAAGCAGTATTCGAAGAAAGCTATTATCCAGCTTATGAGTATTATTCCGAACATTCCCAACTTGGGAAATATTCCTTTGAAATCGAATTTCAACTGTCCGTACCATGCGAAAAACATGATAGCATTCGATACAATGAGTAACAATATGGTTACTATACCTTTTGACATACAAGAAAATAATAAACCTACAAATTTAACATTAAAATATCTATCTTTGCAAACAGTAAAACGAAACTATACGAAAATGAATCTTATCAAAACCATGACATTAGCATGCGGCCTTGCCGTTTTAGCCTGCAGCTGCCAACAGAGCGGCAACGCGGAGGAAGATTTCAAGTACAGTGTGGACCAGTTTGCGGATCTGCAGATTCTCAGATACCGTATCCCTGGATGGGACTCCCTGTCACTGGATCAGAAAGCATATATCTATGAATTGAGCGAGGCAGCAAAATGCGGACGCGATATTCTCTTTGACCAGAACTTCAAATACAACCTGAAGATAAGAAAAACTCTTGAGGTAATCATCGAGGCGAATCAGGGCAGGGAGAACGATCCTGAATGGGACAAGTTCATGGTATATGCCAAAAGGGTATTCTTCAGCAGTGGTATACACCATCATTATTCTGAAGACAAATTCTTTCCTGAATGCTCCCGGGAGTATTTTGCACAGCTGCTCAGCAGCATAGACTATCAGGCCGGGCCCGCTGACCAGTGCTCATATCAGGGAAATGACCTCAGTGCGGAAGAACTCCTCGATGTCATTTACAATCCTCAGACCTACCTTCACAGAAGATATCCGAACTCAGACAAGGACATTCTTCTGGCTTCTGCCACAAACCTTTACGATGGCACCATCTCCAAGAAGGAAGCAGAGGATTTCTATGCCACCATGGAGGATGCCAATGACCCGAGGCCTGTTGCTTACGGTCTGAACAGCCGGCTTACAAAAGTCAACGGAAAAATCGTTGAGCAGGTGTATTGCAGCAACGGACTTTACGGCAACGCAATAAAAGCCATAATATCCCATCTTGAGAAGGCAAGCGTTCACGCCCAGAATGACATGCAGCGCAAGACCATTTCAGAACTTATTGAGTATTATACCACAGGATCACTTCAAATGTGGGATCAGTACAACATAACATGGGTTCAGGACACTGTTTCCATAGTGGATTTCGTAAACGGTTTCATAGAGGATTATGACGATCCTATGGGAAGGAAGGCCGCTTGGGAATCATCAGTTAATTTCAAGGATGTAGAGGCTTCACGCAGGACTGAGATAATCAGCGCCAATGCGCAATGGTTCGAGGACAATTCACCGGTTGCCCCTGAATTCAAGAAAGACAAGGTCAAAGGCGTAAGTGCAAAAGTAATTACGGTTGCCTGCATTGGAGGAGAATGTTTCCCTTCAACCCCAATTGGCATCAACCTTCCGAATTCAAACTGGATAAGGAAGGAATATGGTTCTAAATCAGTGACCATTGCAAATATTACCGATGCATATAACAAAGCTGCTGATGAAAATCCAAAGAGCGTGACCAACGAATTCTACTGGGATGAGAATGACATTGCAATGCTCAAGAAATACAGGAACCTTACAAGTGACCTTCACACAGACCTTCACGAGTGTCTTGGACATGGCTCCGGACAGTTGCTTCCTGGCGTTTCCCCCAATGCACTTGGAGAATACAATTCAACTCTTGAGGAAGCAAGGGCTGACCTGTTCGGTCTGTATTATCTGGCGGATCCTAAGATGGTGGAACTTGGAATAGTTCCTGATGCCCAGGCTTACAAGGCTGAATATCTCAGTCAGATGGTCAATGGCCTTTTCACACAGTTTGCAAGGGTTGAACTTGGCAGGCCAAATACCGAATCTCATATGCAGGACCGCAAGCTCATTGCCCAATGGTGCTATGAGAACGGCCTTGCAAGCGTTACGGGAGCAGAGAAGGACGTGATTGAGCAGAAGTTCCGTGACGGGAAAAGATATTTCGTGATAAATGACTACGAAGCCCTGCGCGGCCTGTTCGGTAAACTGCTGGCCCAGATACAGAGAATCAAATCTGAAGGAGATTATCAGGCAGGAAAGGAACTGGTGGAGAAATATGCAATAGAAATTGACCCTGAACTCCACAAGGAGGTGCGCCAAAGATATGCAACACTCGAGATCAAGCCGTATAAAGGCTTCATAAACCCAACAATAAGGCCTGTTGAGAAAAATGGCGAGATAGTTGACTATGAAGTGATTTATACCAATGATTATCTTGCACAGATGATGGAACTGGCAAAGAACTATTCATTCCTGTAGGCTAGTGCTGAACAATCTGAAGTTAAAAAGAGAACGCATCCTTTGGTGGGAATCCAAAAGGATGCGTTCTTGTTACTATCACTTATTTTTTAACCTATGAAAACTATTACGCTCTAAATATATGCAAATACTGTGCCATATTTGTGAATTATTCATGGATTCCGGAATTGGTTTTTCTGCATATTGTGGGTAATTTTGCTTTGGATAGAAAATGCTGCGTTGATTATGGAAGAAGGAAACTTGACTCTGCTTCAGTTGCAGGAGATGATAACAGATACTGTGAGCAATGCTCTGCCTGATTTGTATTGGGTGAGCGGAGAAGTATCTCAGATAAGTTTGAATGCCAGCGGACATTGCTACATTGAACTTGTGCAGACTGATGAGTCAACCGGGCGTGTAGTTGCAAAGGCAAGGGCCATAATCTGGCGTGCCAGAGCGGAGGTCCTGCTGTCATATTTCAGGGAAAGCGCAGGTTCCAATCCGCAGAAGGGAATGAAAATGCTGCTCAACGTTGCGGTTGAATATTCCGCTGTCTGGGGACTTTCGCTTATCGTGTATGATCTGGACCCGAATTTCACGCTGGGAGATATTGAGAAGGAACGTCAGAAAACCATCAGGAAACTTGAGCGGCAGGGAATGTTCGAGTTGAATTCATCGCTGGAACTGCCTGTTCTGCCTTTGAGAGTGGCAATAGTCAGCGCTGCGGGAGCGGCCGGTTACGGTGATTTCATGAAGCATGTGAATCAGAGCCGCTGGGCCGGTGCTATGCACTTCAGCCTGTTCGCTGCGCCTATGCAGGGAGAGGGCTGTGCGGCAGGAATCATTGAGGCACTATCGCAAGTGGAAGAAAATAAGTTTGATCTGGCGGTTATAATAAGAGGCGGGGGCAGTGATATGGATTTGAAACCGTATGATGATTATGAGCTGGCACTGAATGTGGCGCAGTTCCCTTTGCCGGTGCTAACTGGCATAGGTCATGACAGGGACTATCATGTGATTGATATGGTTGCTCATACCTGGTTCAAGACGCCTACGGCAGTTGCTGATTTCCTGATTGAAATGTTTGAAAATCAGTGGAACAGGCTGTTTGAACTAGGGACCAGGGTGTCGGAAGCGATTGAAAGCAGGGTAAATGCCGGACTTTATGAACTCAGCTCAATGGAAAAGAGGCTTCAGTATGCCGTGGGTTCCTTGCTGTCTTCAAGGGAGAATGCCTTGAGGCTTATGGAAAGCAAGCTGGAAAACGTGAATCCGGAGCGTATTCTTGGAAAAGGCTTTGCATTGGTCCTGGACAAGGACGGCAGAAGAATATCTGAACCACAGGAACTTCCGGACAATGGCAGGATTACTCTTGTAATGGGCAGGACCATGGTGGAATATGAGGTTGTGCGTATTGCATCAAGAGAATTTGGGGAGTAATTATATAATTTGTATTTTTGCATATATTCTTTTTGCCGTGAAAGTTAGCAAAGCAATATTCAAGGGCAGTTGCACGGAAGTTGCAAGAAAGCCGGCCGGTGGTTTCCCCGAATTCGCATTCATAGGGAGATCAAATGTAGGCAAATCGTCTCTCATCAATATGCTTTGTGGCAACAGACAGCTCGCAAAAACATCATCCACACCTGGCAAGACACTGCTTATCAATTATTTCCTTGTAAACGATAAATTTTACATCGTTGATTTGCCGGGATACGGCTATGCCAGAATAAAACAGACCGAAAGAGAGAAACTCAACAGGATGATAACTTCATACGCCGGTCATTCCCAGGAGTTGAAAGTGCTGTTTGTGCTCATGGATCTCAGACTTCCTGTACAGAAGATTGACCTTGAGTTTCTTGAAGCCCTGGAGGAGGCGAACGTGCCATGCGCCCTTGTTTTTACAAAAGCGGACAAGTTGGGTACAAATGCAAGGGCAAACCAGTTGAAGAAGAACATGAGTGAACTGTCCGCTCATTTCGGGGAACTTCCGCCTGTGTTCTGCACTTCATCGGAATCAGCTTTGGGCAAGGAGGATTTGCTGGGGTACATTGAAGATGTGCTCAAGGAAAGTGAAATGGAAAAACAACATTAATATTATAAAGTATGCAGCAACCTAGTATAGTTCATTCGCACAACATCAAGATTTTTGCGTGCAGGGGTTCAAAAGTTCTGGCTCAGAAAATCGCTCTTGCCCTTGGTCTTGAACTTGGACAATCAGACGTAACTGTTTTCTCAGACGGTGAGTTCCAGCCTATTTATCTGGAAAGCATCAGAGGCAACAACGTTTTCATAGTACAGTCAACCTTCCCACCGCTTGACAATCTCTTTGAACTGCTTCTTATGATTGATGCGGCAAAGAGGGCTTCAGCTCACAGGGTAATAGCAGTAATGCCTTATTTCGGCTGGGCCAGACAGGACAGGAAGGACCGTCCAAGGGTTTCAATAGGCGCAAAACTTGTTGCGAATCTGCTTTCGGCAGCAGGCTGTGACAGAATAATGACAGCAGACCTTCACGCAGACCAGATCCAGGGCTTCTTTGATTTCCCTGTTGACCATGTTTACGCAAGTTCCGTTTTCCTTCCTTATTTGAGGAATATGCAGATAGGTGACCTCTCTCTGGCAGCTCCTGACATGGGCGCGGCTAAGAGGGTGAACGCATATTCAAGGGTTCTTGGGTGTCCTATGATTATCTGCCACAAGTCAAGGGAAAGGGCCAATGTTGTTGGAAGCATGACAGCAATCGGTGATGTTGAGGGCAGGAACGTTGTAATCATTGATGATATGGTTGATACCGCAGGCACTCTCACAAAGGCTGCAACCATGCTTATGGAAAAAGGCGCAAAGAGTGTCCGTGCTCTTGCAACCCATGCAGTTCTTTCAGGTCCTGCATACCATAACATTGCCAACAGCGCCCTTGCAGAACTCATTGTAACCGATACCATTCCATTGAGGGTACCTGAAGGCGCCGATGCATCAAAGATAAAGGTCATCTCAATCTCCGATATCTTTGCGGACATCATTGAGAAGGTTTACAACTACAAGTCCATAAGCACAAGTTTCGTGTTCTAGGCAGTACAGGCTTGTCAATAATGTAAATACCCCGCTTGCAATCAACTTTTGCAGGCGGGGTAATGTTTTGAGAAACTTGAGCGGTTTATTTCTGCCTCAGGTATATCTGTACAGGGCAGCCGGTGAACTGGAAGTGTTCGCGCAGGCGGTTCTCAAGGTAACGCTTGTAAGGGTCCTTTACGTACTGTGGAAGGTTGCAGAAGAATGCGAATGAAGGACTTCTCGTAGGAAGCTGGGTGATGAACTTTATCTTTATGTATTTGCCCTTTGTTGCAGGTGGTGGATAGTTCTCAATCTCCGGAAGCATTTCCTCATTGAGTTTTGATGTAGGAATTTTCCTCAGATAGTTTTGAGCCACCTCGAATGCAGCTTTCAGAACATCCAGTATCCTTTGTTTGTTTATAACGGATGTGAAAATTATAGGAACGTCCGAGAAGGGAGCTATCCTTGCAAGAATGGCTTCCTTGAAATTTCTCATTGTGTTGCTGTCCTTGCCTTGTACAGTATCCCATTTGTTCACTACAATAACACATCCTTTCTTGTTCCGTTGAATGAGATTGAATATGGCCATGTCCTGACTTTCAATGCCGTTTGCAGCATCAAGCATGAGAATGCACACGTCTGAATTCTCGATTGACCTTATGGCCCTCATTACAGAATAGAATTCAAGGTCTTCACTTACCTTGGTCTTTTTTCTCAAACCTGCGGTGTCAATTAGTTCGAATTCGTATCCGAATTTATTGTAATGAGTTGAAATGGAATCCCTTGTTGTACCTGCGATAGGAGTCACCACATTGCGCTCCTCTCCAAGCAGGGCGTTTGTCATTGAACTCTTGCCAACATTAGGCCTGCCAACTATTGTGATTTTTGGAAGAGAACTGTCCTCCTCTTCCTTCTTGTCTTCAGGCAACAGTTCGCAGATTCTGTCAAGCAGGTCACCTGTACCGCCACCGTCTGCTGCAGCTATTGCAAAAGGTTCTCCGAGTCCCAGGGCATTGAATTCGTATATGCCGTACATCTTGTCACCTGTATCAACCTTGTTAACAGCAAGAATCACAGGTTTCTTCACCCTGCGCAGAAGCGAGGCAACCTCCTCATCGTAATCGGTTATTCCGGTACCTACCTCAGTGAGGAAGAGAATGACGTCCGCCTCGTCTATGGCAAGTTTAACCTGCTTCTTTATCTCAGTTTCAAAAGTATCGTCTGAATTTGTTGTATATCCACCTGTGTCAATGATTGAGAACTCCCTGCCGCACCACTCGCATCTGCCGTAATTGCGGTCACGTGTAACTCCGGCAATCTGATCTACTATTGCTTTCCTTTGGCCTATGAGCCTGTTGAAAA
>JAZRWT010000074.1:0-5378 GCA_045599845.1 Candidatus Egerieisoma sp.
GGTTCCCGAGCATTCCTACATTGGCATTAACTCCATAGATCACATGGAAGGCAGTTATTCTAAATTCGCAGTCATGCGTTACAAGGCATATCTTGACGATGAACTTTTCTATGACTACTCAGTTGGCGAGGTGCCTTTTGAACAGGGGCGGTACATAAACTCAATCATAGATTACAGAACAAGGGTGAGGCGCGGCGTGAACTATGTGAAAACCTGGGTTGAGGAAGGCAACGCTCTTTCAGACCACATATTTTTCACCGGCGATGGACTTGTAACATTATCTGATACTCTCGTGCATACAGTGAAGGTTGAGTGCGTTGACTGGGCTGGCAATACGGCTTCAAGGTCAATACAGCTGCAAAGGAACGATGCCATTTACAGGGACAAGCTGAATGAACGCCAGAATGGAATATATATGAACTGGGCCCTTGACAATATCTTTCAGAATGAAGACGTGAAACTGCTTGTTCCAGCCGGCTCCCTTTACAGCTCCATATTTTTTGCATATATGCCGGAACGAAGGATTGCCATGGGAGACAAGAAAGAGCAGAAACATGTTGATGCATACGGCATTCACAATTCAGAAACTGCGCTCCATGGCGGGGCAAGCTTATATATCAGATATAAAGGCAGTGAGGAAAACAAGTCAAAGGCTTTGATTGCCTTGTGTTCCGGCAAATCCTTCAGATGTGTTGGAACGGAAGTCGTTTCATTGGACTCTCTTTCCGGTGACTGGCTAAAAGGCAATATAGGTTCATTCGGCAACTATACGGTTGTATATGACACCCAGGCCCCTGATGTTAATTTGAAACTGGCCAACGGAGCTGCGCTCAAGGCATCGTCTTTCTCGTTCACGATGCGTGACAATCTTTCCGGTATAAGAAAATACAGGGTTGAGATAGACGGACACTGGGTACTTGCAAAGTATGATTCCAAATATGCCAAGGTTACGGTTCCGCTCAAATCCGCAAGAATCAAAAAGGGTGTGATGCATGATTGCACAATTACTGTTGAGGACAAAAAGGGTAATGTACGTACGATTGCCAGAAAATTCAGGTGGTAAAAACTTCATGTTATGACAAATAAAACTATTCTTTCAAACGGCCGCGAACTTTCAATTGAGAACGGCATCAATGTTCTGGGACTTATGAGCGGCACTTCTCTCGATGGCCTGGATCTGTGTCTGGTTAACTTCAAGTATATCAATGGCAGATGGCAGTATTCAATAATCAAGGCAGAGGATGAGAAATACCCGGGGCAACTTCATGAAAAACTTGCCAATGCACAGAGCATGAGCGCAGAAGAATATGCATGCCTCCATACCGGATACGGAATGTATCTGGGAGCAAGAGTAAAGGCGTTCATGGAAAGGAACTCGCTTGAAGGAAAGGTTGACCTTGTAGCATCACACGGCCAGACAGTATTTCATCAGCCCGCTCCTTCTTTCCACTGCGGTGGCATACAATCATACGGTTGGACAGGGCAGATAGGTTGCGGAGCCGGGATTGCCGCAGCAAGCGGAGTTGATACGGTATGTGATTTCAGAACGAGCGATGTTGCATACGGCGGACAGGGTGCACCCCTGGTGCCTGTTGGTGACAGGAACCTCTTTCCGGATTTTGATTTCTGCCTGAACATAGGCGGCTTCTCAAACATTTCGTTCGATGGAGGAAACGAACGTACGGCATTCGATATATCACCGGTCAACTATGTGCTCAATCACTACGCCGGAACCATTGGTCTGGATTATGACAAGGATGGCGCACTGGCACGCTCGGGCAAGGTATGCATGGAACTGTTCAATGCCCTCAATGATTTGGAATATTATCACAGGCCTGCTCCAAAGTCGCTTGGAAGGGAGTGGGTTGAAGAGAATATCTTCCCTTTGGTTGAGAGTTACGGGCTCGAACTCAAGGATGCAATGGCTACCTATACTGAACATGCCGCATATCAGGTGGCAAGGACAGTGAAGGAATCCGCCGGAACTATCGCTGTGAAAAATGCTGACGGGAAGATGAGGATGCTGGTTACTGGAGGCGGCGCCTTCAACAATTACCTGGTAGAAAGGATGGCTGCACTGGCTCCAGAATGTGAGTTTGTTGTGCCTGACTCACTTACGGTATGCTTCAAGGAGGCTTTGATTTTTGCTTTCCTTGGCGCCCTGTATGCTTTCAATGTTCCTTCCTGCCTGGCCAGCGTTACAGGTGCCCGCATTTCAAACATAGGCGGAGCACTTTACAAGGCTTCTCAATGTAAATGATAATCAACATAATAATAGACAAATGAAAACTTTGAAAAACTTTGTTCTGCTTGCAATTGCAGCTGCTCTGGCTGCCTGTAATGTAAATACTCCATCGCCGGTGGATACTGAAAGCCTTGATTCACTTATGAATGCGCGCATTGCTCCCGATGAGCCCGGTGCTGCCGTGTTGGTGATGCATGGTGACAGCATTATTTTTGAAAAGGGTTACGGCCTTGCTGATTTGAATACCAAGGCTCCTATTGATGAAAATACTTTCTTCAATATTGCGTCTATGTCAAAGAAGTTCACCGCTGTTGCAATAATGCAGCTCGTTGAGCAGGGCAAACTCAGTCTTAGCGATACCGTAAGCAAGTATTATCCTGAGTTCAAATCGGACATATGGAAGAAAATCCAGATTCATCATCTGCTTTCACATGGTTCCGGCGTGCCTGACAAGCGCGGCTATCTGCCATTGGAGGAGAGAATACTCGGAACAGATTCTCTTGCTATCAGATATCTTTCAGAGCTTGATACTCTGAACTTTGAGCCAGGCCAGAGCTATGAATACATGAATCCTACCTATGTGATGCTTGGTGATATTGTAACAAAAGTCACGGGACAGGATTTTACCGAATATGCTTGTGAGAATATTTTCCGCCCATCAGGCATGGAACATACAATGTACTATTTCCCTTATTGTGACAGCCTTATACCTAACGCATCTCATGGCTACGAACTGGATTCTGCCGGAGTTTATCAGGAGTGCGATTATGGTGAGGAAACATTCTTTGCCACACGTCCGGACGGCGGTGTTTACACTTCCGTTGCCGAATATTCCAATTGGATGAGGGAGCAGGCCAAGATGCGCGCAGGTTTGAGCAAGGTGCTCAGCAGTGAATCGCTTGCTCTTGCGCAGACTGCCAAGAACCATATTGATGACAGCAGCGCCTGCCTTGACTACTGCTACGGATGGATAGTGGAATCAAAGGACTCACAGCCTTGGGTTATTTATCATTTCGGCGGAAACGGCGGTTACAGAACCTGGGGAGCATATTATCCACAGAAAAACGTATATGTAATGGTTTTTGCCAATAGAGCCGATTTCAAGACAGACTTGTTCAAGGAGCAATTTGAAAAACTTTTGAAATAAAGTTTGCAAAGCGCTGAAAAGTTTATATCTTTGCAATCCCAAAAAGAATGCAACCTCTTGTGTGGTGCAAATCCGGTGTCCTAAAGAATCTCTTGATGAACACATTCAAGCACTGAAACAAAACATAACGTTGCTTTAAAATTTAAAACAATGGATTTAATAAAAATCGCACAGGAAGCTTGTGCATTAGGCGAGAAGAAAGTTTACCCTGCATTCAAGTCAGGTGATACAATCACAGTAACCTACAAGATTAAAGAGGGTGACAAGGAAAGACTTCAGAAATTCCGTGGAACAGTTATCCAGATCAACGGTGAGGGTGCAACAAAAACTTTCACTATCAGGAAAATTTCCAACGGCGTTGGCGTAGAGAGAATTTTCCCGTTCCAGTCACCGTTCATTGATTCAATAGAGGTCAACAAGGTTGGTAAGGTAAGAAGGTCAAGAATCTATTTCTTGAGAAAACTCACCGGCAAGAAGGCCAGAATCAAAGAGAAAGGATTTTCAGGTAAAGCTGAGTAATAATCTCAGCATCCGGCCCCTTAGCTCAACTGAATAGAGCATTTGACTACGGATCAAAAGGTTGTGGGTTTGAATCCCGCAGGGGTCACAAGGAAAACGCCCGGCAGCATGCCGGGCGTTTGAAGTAAGAAAGGGCTCCAGGAAGAACATGTTCTTTTCTGGAGCCCTTTCTTACTTCAAACAAGAGGAGCAGAATGCTCCTCATGTTTTCCTTGAGGACAAGACATATCCCGCCGAGGGATGTGCGAGCCCCCGGCGAGCAAATCCCGGCTTCGGTCACGCCCATGTGTATAGTTAGGCTACCCAAAAAAGACCTGTCCATGGAAACCTTGCCAGAGTGCATTCCTGCGAGGCCTTGGTGGACAGGTCTGCACATTTGGGTGAGACCTGTCCAAGTGTCCGCCGTCACAGTGCATTCCAGGCTAACTTGTATGGACAGGTGTTTTTCATGTTGCAGATTCATGTGCAAGTTCCACTCTGAATCGCCACAGATTTACCGCAGGTTGCTTCATCCACGCATCTTTGTGCTACCAACACACACACAAGGTTTTACGCATGATTCCAAATCCCGCAGGCAGGTCCTCATGTTTTCCTTGAGTGCTTGGGCATATCAGTGAGGAAGGTTTGCAAAATATGAGCAAACCTTCCACGGTGCTGAAATAGATATATCTGATATTCTGGTCTTTGAAAAATACGAGTGAGGAAGGTATTCTGCAAATTTGCAAACCTTCGTCACCGATCCTTTTTGAAGGTGTCAACTTTTATAGTTAAATCACAAGGTGCAACACCTGAACCGAGAACAAGACAAGACTATTTCATTTCATTCATAATTATCGTGCAAAAATGGAGTTTCCTTGGGAATGCATTTTTTGTATAGAAATGTATTGTTTATTTTTGTAAAGAACAATTTAATATTGAATGCTATGGGAATCATAAATAAGAAAGAGCCGCTAAGTTACAATTCAAACAAAGAATTCAAGAAGCTCAGAGAGGATGACTTGAAGGATATTACAGGAGGCTCGATTACCGTTTCAAGTTTCGCTACAGAAAAATATGTTGCTTGTGATTCCAAGATAAAAAAATTTTGTGAGTCAAAAGGCGAAATTTTTAACATAAATAGATGCAGATGTGAGCTCTGACAGAAGCTTCAGATTCTCTTCTCCCAAATTCTTAAACTCTTTGTTCTCTTCCTTTTTCATGTTCTACAAATTTTTTTTCGGTTAATTCTGCTTCAAATGCAGAATAATCCACGGATTCTTATATAATTTTGTGACATGATACGCAAGGCAAATATAAAGGACATTCCTGCTATTCGCGAAATGGCAAACGTAGTGTTCCGCAAGACGTATGCAAAGATAACCAACATTGGCCAGAATATCAAGTCACCTCAATTCTGTTGAACTACGTCCAATTACCAGCCGAAGTGTTATATTCGCATTTAAAGGCAGATGGGAAGCAGCATAGTCG
>JAZRWT010000075.1:0-3657 GCA_045599845.1 Candidatus Egerieisoma sp.
GTATCCTTAATCTTTGGTTCGATGCCAAAGTTAAGGATAATCCCATTTTCATTCTCGTGGACGACTTGTATAAGTCATGGATGTTTCATAATTGCATGTATCTGATTATTTCAATTTATTTGTACCAATCCTTGTACATAAGATAGCCCCGGGCATTCTTATTTGCGGCCTGAGCTATGGCCTCACTTGCTTCCTTCACTTTTCTGGCAGGCACACCGGCCCAGACTCCGGAATCCACAATTGTATTGCTGAGCACTACAGCACCGGCTGCTATTATCGTATTGTCTGCCACAACAGCATTGTCCATGATAATGGCGCCCATGCCTACCAGGACATTGTTGCCGATTTTTGCCCCGTGTATAACGGCATTATGCCCAACTGACACATCATTACCTATTTCCGTAACAGACCTGTTGTATAATGTATGAACAACTGCACCATCCTGAATATTTACTCTGTCCCCAATTGTTATGGTATTCACATCACCTCTGAGCACGGTACTGTACCAGATGCTGCAATCATCCCCGATTGTAACATCTCCTAGAACTACAGCGTTCTCGGCAATGAAACAATTCTTACCTATCTTAGGAGTGAATCCTCTTAAATCTCTTATTATAGCTTCCATCATCCAATCTGTTAAAACAAAGGAGGGGAACTTTCAGGATTCTTCCTGCTTCCCCTCCATTTGCATATCAATCAAAATTCTTTACTTTAAGAACAATTCGTTGCATCTATTCCTCCTGATGGGCGGATTTTGCCTGAAGCATTCTGTTATAGTCATCCATTGAAGCTACAACAATGTTCTCAAACTCTTTCTGGCCTGTACCTGCAGGAATAGGATGTCCGCAAATAACGGTTTCCTTAAGACCCTCAAGATAATCAACCTTGGCACGGACTGCTGCGTCGCTGAGCACCTTGGTAGTCTCCTGGAATGATGCGGCTGACATGAAGCTGTTTGTTCTCAAGGCTGCTCTTGTAATACCCTGAAGAATCTGCTTGCAAGTTGCAGGCTTAGCATCACGGGATTCAACAAGTTTGAGATCCGCACGCTTAAGTACCGAATTCTCCTCTCTCAAACGTCTTACAGATATTATCTGGCCGGCCTTGAGAGTATTGGAATCGCCTGGATCAAGAATGAACTTCTTGTCCCATACTGAATCATTCTCCTGAATGAATTCCCATTTGTCCACCAACTGCTCAGGCAGGAACCTTGTATCGCCCGGATCAACTATCTCAACCTTTCTCATCATTTGCCTTACAATGATTTCGAAATGCTTGTCGTTGATCTTCACACCCTGCATACGGTAAACTTCCTGAACTTCATTGACTATGTACTCCTGTACCTTCGTAGGTCCAAGAATTTCAAGTATGTCGGCAGGAGCTATGGCACCGTCTGACAAAGGCATTCCAGCCCTCACATAGTCGTTTTCCTGAACAAGAATCTGTTTTGAAAGAGGGATGAGATAAGATTTCCTTTCTCCGGTTTTTGCAACCACTTCAACCTCCTGATTACCTCTCTTTATCTTACCAAGGTGAACTTCACCATTGATAGCTGAAACAGTAGCAGGATTTGATGGGTTTCGAGCCTCGAACAATTCTGTAACTCGAGGAAGACCACCGGTAATATCACCGGACTTGCCTATTGCTCTTGGTATCTTCATGAGAATTGCTCCGGCACCTATCATCTGATCGTTGTCAACCATGATATGTGCTCCAACAGGCAGGTTATAGGTATGCAATGCAACACCGTCTGCATCAATAATGCTTATGGCCGGGTTCTTTGACTTATCACGGCTCTCAATAACAACCTTTTCCTTGTGCATTGAGAACTCGTCTGAAGCCTCCTCTCTGAATGTAAGACCATCAATGAGATTGTCATACACAACTTTACCTGAAACCTCGGTTATTGTTGTAGCGTTGTAAGCATCCCAATCACAGATCTTGTCACCTTTGTTCACAACATCACCATGCCTGAAGTACAATGTTGCACCATATGGAATATTGTACTGGGAGTAAGTAATGCCAGTGTTAGGATCAATGATTCTCATCTCGGCTGTTCGGCCTATTACGATATCGCTCTTGACTCCGTTCTCATCTTCCTTGACAAGGGTTCTGAGTTCCTCGAATTCAAGTTTTCCGTTGTACTTTGAAACAATCTCACTCTCGGAAACACTGCTTGAAGCTGTTCCTCCAACGTGGAATGTTCTAAGAGTAAGCTGTGTACCAGGCTCTCCAATTGACTGTGCGGCAATTACACCAACAACCTCACCCTTTTCAACCATACGGCTGGTTGCAAGATTACGGCCATAACATTTTGCACAGACACCTCTCTTGGATTCGCATGTAAGCACGGATCTTATCTCCACCGCTTCAATAGGAAGGGTTTCTATCAATGCTGCTATGTCTTCTGTAATCTGTTCACCTGCGCCTATGATTTTCTCTCCTGTAAGAGGATTGAAAACATCATGAACGGTGGTTCTTCCAAGGATTCTGTCATAAAGAGTCTCAACAATGTCATCTTTCTTCTTTATGGCTGTAGCAACAAGGCCTCTCAGTGTACCGCAATCCTCTTCATTTATAATTACATCGTGAGAAACGTCAACAAGACGTCTTGTGAGGTAACCTGCATCGGCAGTTTTCAAAGCAGTATCGGCCAAGCCTTTACGAGCACCGTGTGTTGAAATGAAGTATTCCAGGACTGACAGTCCTTCCTTGAAGTTGGAAAGAATAGGGTTCTCAATGATTTCAGCTCCCTGAGAACCTGATTTCTGAGGTTTTGCCATCAAACCACGCATACCGCACAGCTGACGGATCTGTTCCTGGCTGCCGCGGGCACCTGAATGAAGCATCATGTATACAGGGTTGAAGCCCTGATTGTCCTCTGAAATCTGCTTTACAACTATCTTGGTAAGATTCGCATTGGTATTGGTCCATACGTCAATGATCTGGTTATACCTCTCATTATTTGTAATAAGACCCATGTCAAAGCTTGCCTGAATGTTCTCAACTTCTGCATAACCGGCATCAACAAGTTCCTTCTTTTCATTTGGAACAATGACATCGCCAAGGTTGAATGACAAACCGCCCTTGAATGCCATCTTGTAACCCATGGCCTTGATATCATCAAGGAACTGTGCTGTTCTTGAAACACCGCAGACTTTTATCACGTTTCCAATGATGCCCCTCAATGACTTTTTGGTAAGAAGTTCATTTATATAACCAACCTGAGGTGGAACAACCTGATTGAAAATTATTCTTCCGGCAGTTGTCTCAACCATATGGGTACCCTTTGAAGGATCTGTCATGTCCTTAGGCAACCTTACATTTATTATTGCATGAATGTCAAGCCTGCGCTCATTGTTGGCTATTATCACTTCCTCAGGTCCGTAGAAATTGAGGCCCTCGCCCTGTACGCCCTTTCTTGGCTTGGTTATGTAATACAAACCAAGGACCATATCCTGTGAAGGTACTGTAATAGGAGCACCGTTTGCAGGGTTAAGAATATTGTGCGAACCGAGCATCAACAGCTGAGCCTCAAGAATCGCTGCGTTTCCAAGAGGAAGGTGAACAGCCATCTGGTCACCATCGAAGTCCGCGTTGAACGCTGTACAAGCCAGCGGATGAAGCTGAATGGCCTTGCCTTCGATAAGTTTTGGC
>JAZRWT010000076.1:0-3403 GCA_045599845.1 Candidatus Egerieisoma sp.
CCGTATGGAGGAACTTCCTGGAGCGGACGGTTTCCCTGTTGACCTTCCTGCAATCATTTCCAACTTCTACTCAAGAGCTGGAATAGTAAGACTGAACAACGGACAAACAGGTTCCGTAACATTCATAGGAACAGTATCCCCTGCCGGTGGTAACCTCAAGGAGCCTGTAACTGAATCAACCAAGAAAGCGGCAAGATGTTTCTACGCATTGAACCAGAACCGTGCGGACAGGAAACGTTATCCGGCAGTTGACCCTATTGATTCATATTCCAAATACATAGAGTACCCTGAAATAGTCAAGTACCTTACCGAAAGGATAGGAGAAAGATGGGTGCCTAATGTAATGGAAGCAAAGAACTTGATTATCAGAGGTAAAGAGGCTTTCGAGCAAATCAATATCCTTGGTGATGACGGTGTTCCTATGGAATACCATCTAAGGTACTGGAAATCGGAGCTCATAGACTTCATAATTCTTCAGCAGGACGCATTCGATTCAATAGATGCCAACACTCCGCTTGAAAGACAGGAGTTCATGCTTGACAAGGTTCTTGAAATCTGCAGGAAGAACAGGGAGTTTGACAATTTTGAGGAATGCAGTTCCTTCTACAAGAAGGTTATCAACATAATGAGACAGATGAACTACAGCAAGTGGAAGAGCGAAGAGTTCAACAAGTATCTGGAGCAGCTCAACACTTTGGTCAACAACAACTAAGCAAAACTTAAAAATCAACTTGCTTGTTTTTTAAGAATATATAACAAAATGCAAACTATGACAAACAAAGCATTTCAAAGAATATACACTCACTTGGAGTCAATCACCAAAGCCACGGTTTCCCTTGTGGCAAAAGGTGTAACTAATGATGAGCTTGCCACTGTAGATGGACGTCTGGCCCAAGTAGTAAAGATTAAAGGAGATATCGTTACACTTCAGGTATTCGAAGGTACTGAAGGCATTCCAACCGATGCAGAGGTTCTGTTTTACGGCGAACCGCCTGTACTCAAGGTAAGTGACGAACTAGCAGGCAGATTTTTCAATGCATACGGAGAGCCTATTGACGGAGGTCCAGCCATCGAAGGTGAAAAAAGATATATAGGAGGTCCTTCCGTTAACCCTTTCAAGAGAAGACAGCCTTCTGAGCTTATTCCTACCGGTATTGCGGGCATTGACCTTAACAACACTCTTGTTTCAGGACAGAAGATTCCTTTCTTTGCCAACCCTGACCAGCCGTACAACCAGGTTATGGCTCAGGTGGCACTCAGGGCGGATGTTGACAAGATTATTCTTGGCGGTATGGGCCTTTCTAACGATGACTACCTCTATTTCAAGAACATGTTCGAGGGTGCCGGTGCACTTGAGAAGATTATCAGTTTCGTGAATACAACCGAGCAGCCACCTGTTGAACGTCTGCTCGTTCCGGATATGGCGCTTGCTGCAGCCGAGTACTTTGCAGTTGACAAGAACCAGAAGGTGCTTGTTCTTCTGACAGACATGACCTTGTACGCAGATGCTCTCTCCATTGTGAGCAACCGTATGGACCAGATTCCTTCAAAGGATTCAATGCCTGGTTCACTTTATTCAGACCTTGCATAGACTTACGACAAACCCGTTCAGCTTCCTGACGGCGGTTCAATCACAATCATTGCCGTAACCACTTTGAACGACGGTGACATTACCCACGCCATTCCGGATAACACAGGTTATATCACCGAGGGACAGCTCTTCCTTAGAACCGATACAGATACAGGAAAAGTCATTGTTGACCCTTTCCGTTCATTGAGCCGACTCAAACAGCTCGTTCAGGGAAAGAAGACCAGGGAGGATCACTCACAGGTCATGAATACCGGTGTACGTTTGTTCGCAGATGCTGCCAGCGCAAAGACCAAGCTTGAAAACGGTTTTGACCTGAGCGATTATGACAACAGATGTCTTGAATATGCAAAGGATTATTCGAACCAGCTTCTGGCAATTGACGTGAACATAAAGATAGACCAGATGCTTGACACAGCCTGGGCTCTGTTCGCTAAATATTTCAAGAAAGAGGAATTGAACATAAAGCAATCCCTTGTTGATAAATACTGGAAAGGCAATTAATCATTTAATATTCAGTTAGATGGCAATTAAATTCCAATATAACAAGACATCGCTCAACGAACTTGGCAAGCAGCTCAAGGTCAGAACCAACGCCCTCCCTACCCTCAAGAACAAGGAGAGCGCGCTGCGCGTTGAAGTCAAGAAAGCCAAGAAGAAGAGTGACGCCCTGAAGGAAGATTTGCAAACCTCGCTGAATTCGTACGATTATCTGTCCGCACTGTGGAATGAATTCGAAGGAGGACTTATTTCAGTCAAGGACGTTATCCTGTACACTGAGAAAGTTGCCGGAGTCAAGACGCCAGCGTTGAAGGAAGTCATTTTCGACGTTAAGGAATTTGACGTTTTCAAGAAACCTTTATGGTATCCTCTTGGAATAGAAATTCTTCAGCACCTTGCACAGATAGGAATTGAATCCGTGGTTTATCTTGAGAAGATGAGACTTCTCGATACATCCAGGAAGAGAACAACCCAGAAAGTGAATCTTTATGAGAAGGTTCAGATACCAGGATATCAGGAAGCCATCAGAAAGATCAAGAGATATATGGAAGACGAGGAGAATCTCTCCAAGGCTTCACAGAAGATAGTCAAGAACAGACACCAACAGGAAGAGGAGGAAGAACAATGATAAAGAAAATGGATAAATTCAACTTTGTGATTTTTCACAAAGACGTTGACAGCTTCCTTGAGGAACTCTCCAAGGCGGGTCTGGTAGATATTACAAGAAGCAGCCGTGCCATTGATTCCGATTCCAAGCAGAAGATGCAGGACATCAGGGATTACAACACTACAATAGGATGGCTGCAGAAATACAAGGCCGTTGCCACCAAGGCAATTGATACTGAACAGGCTGCAAAACAAGAATTTGAATACGCAGATCTGCTCTCTTGCACAACAGCGTTGATTAAAGAGAAGAAGGATATTTCAGCACAGTTGCAGCAACTGGCTTCCGAAGCAGCTTACGCTGAACCATGGGGTTGTTTCAATTCCAGTGACCTTGAGAGGATTTCAGAACTGGGACTGATTCCGCATTTCTATTCTTGTTCAGCAAAAGTTTATAAGGAGGAATGGCAGGAATCCTGGCCTTTGCAAGTCATTTCACAACAAGACCAGGTCTGCTTCATTGTTCTTTCAAAAGCAGGACAGGAGTATTCATTCCCGCTTGCGGAAGTTCAGTTTCCAAAGAGGACCTCGGAGGAGGTACGCAGGGAAATAGAAGCTGTAACTGCAAAACAGACTGAAGTGAACAGCAAGCTTTACGCACTTTCCTTGCGCACTCATGAATTTGAGCATCAGAGAAATATCATCAAGGAT